>CBFGLL010000040.1:0-13760 GCA_965649585.1 uncultured Chitinophagaceae bacterium
GTATTTGCCGACATGGCCGAAATAAAAACAGGGCTGGCAGTAGGTGAACAATTGATTACAGAAGGATACCAAACTATTTACGAAGGACAACAGATTACCACCAACACTTTATAAGAATCAGCAGGCTGGGGATAGTTCCAAAACATAAAAGCGAACAAATGAAAAAAAATCTGGAAGGAATTTCCAAAAAATTTAAAGAGTTTTTTGTTACCAGTTGGGCGGTTGACAATCGCACAGCAGTGTATATCATAGCGATCATTATCAGTGCATATGGGCTTGTAAAATTTACAACCATGCCCAAGGAGCAATTTCCCGATATCGTAGTACCCACCATCAGTATCACTACCATTTACGCAGGTAATTCACCTAAAGACATTGAGAACTTGGTGACCCAACCCATAGAAAAAGAACTGAAGGGTATCAGCGGGGCTAAAGTGAATAAGATAAACAGTATTTCGCAGCAGGATTATAGCCTTATCATCGTAGAATTTGATACGGATGTAAAAACGGATATAGCAAAACAGAAAGTACAGGATGCCATTGACAGGGCTGCAGGCGACCTGCCCAATGATCTCACTTCCGAACCCGTGGCACAGGAATTTGCATTCAGCGAAATGCCCATCATGTTTGTAAATGTGAGTGGAAATTTCGATGGGCTTAAGCTCAAGGAATATGCGGAAGACATGCAGGATGAATTTGAAAATCTTCCTGAAATAAACCGGGCAGACATCATTGGTGCTCCAGAAAGAGAGATACAGATTAATGCTGATCCCTACAAAATGCAGGCGGCCCGCATTAGTTTTAATGATATTGAAAATGCCGTGAGTCGTGAAAACCACGATATCACCGCAGGCCAGATAGATGTTGGTAGCATGGAGCGTACCATGAAAATAAAAGGACAGTTTACCGACGCTAACGATATGCGCAATATCATCGTGCGCAGCAGTGCGCAAGGTGGCTGGGCGTATTTAAGGGATATTGCAGAAATTGTAGATACCGTAAAAGCCAAAGACAGCTATGCCCGCCTGAATGGTAAAAACGTGGTTACCATCAATATTGTGAAACGTGCCGGCGAAAACCTCATTGATGCTGCCGCCAATGTGAAGAATATTGTAACCACAATGAAAGACAAAGGTGACCTGCCTCCCAACCTTGATGTAGTGATCACCGGCGATCAGAGTAAAGCGACTGCAACCTCATTTAATGAATTGGTGAATACCATCATCATTGGCTTTATACTTGTATTGTTGGTACTGATGTTTTTTATGGGTGTAACCAATGCATTTTTCGTGGCACTGAGTGTACCGTTAAGTGTGTTTGTTGCCTTTCTTTTCCTGCCAGTTGCGGATGGTATTATTGGCACTACTGTTACCCTCAATTTCATCGTGCTGTTTGCGTTGCTCTTTGGCCTCGGAATTATTGTGGACGATGCCATCGTGGTAATTGAAAATACACATCGTATTTATCAAAATGGAAAAGTACCCATTGTAAGAAGTGCCAAGGAAGCTGCTGGCGAAGTGTTCATCCCGGTATTAGCGGGTACTGCCACCACGCTTGCTCCCTTTTTCCCGTTGCTCTTCTGGAAAGGTATAATCGGTAAGTTTATGATATACCTGCCCACCATGTTGATATTAACCCTGGCAGCATCACTCATCGTGGCCTTTTTCTTCAACCCGGTTTTTGCAGTGAGTTTTATGAAACCTGAAGGCAAAGAATACGAAGAACCCAAAAAAGAATTGTTTAAAAAATGGTGGTTCTGGACCTTCCTGGGTTTTGGTGTATTGCTTCATTTATTCGGTTCACATGGCATTGCAAACTTCATGTTGTTCATGGTACTGATGTTTATTTTAAACAGGTTTGTGCTGAATGATGTGATACACTATTTTCAAAACAGGGTATTGCCCAGCCTCATGCGCAGGTATGAAGATATGCTGCGCTGGGTATTAAAAGGATGGAGACCAGTGTGGATGTTTGTATCCTTGTTCGGGGTATTCATCCTGGCAGCGGCGCTGCTGGCACTGAGTGTATCCAGCGGCAGAACTAAAACAACCTTCTTCCCTAGCGGAGATCCGAATTTTGTGTATGTATATTTAAAGATGCCCGTGGGTACAAGGGTAGAAACCACTGATAGCATCACTTCTATTCTTGAAAAGCGAGTGCTGAAAGTGTTGGAAAACGAGCGCCCCGGCCAACCCGGAAGCGTGGTGGAAAGTGTGATCACCAACGTGGCGAACAGCGCTAATAATCCGCAGGATAATAACCGGAGCATCCAACCCAACCTTGGCCGCATCCAGGTATCCTTTGTAGAATATGAAAAACGCCACGGCAAACCCACCAAACCGTTCCTTGATTCTATCAGGGCACAAATGGTTGGTATCCCAGGGGCAAGCATCGTGGTTGAACAGGAAAGTGGCGGACCTCCAACAGAACCCCCGGTAAATATTGAAATATCAGGCGACCATTATGAAGAAATATCAAAGGTCGCCAGAGACCTCCTGAACTACCTCGACGCTGATAAAGTAGAGGGCGTAGAAAACCTGCGCATGGATGTAGATTTAAACAGCCCAGAGATCACCATTAACATCGACCGGGAAAAAGCAACCATGGAAGGCCTGAGTACTGCTCAAATTGGAATGGAATTACGAACAGGCGTTTTTGGTAAAGAGATCAGTAAAATAAAACAGGGCGAAGATGAATTTAAGATCCAGCTGCGTTATGTTGATAACCTGCGCAACAATGTGGCCGACCTCATGAACCAACGCATCACTTTTATGGACATGAATACGATGCAGGTAAAATCAATCCCAATTGGTGCCATTGCCACTATCGATTACACCAGCACATCAGGTGCAGTAGCCCGTAAAAATGTAAAACGAACTATCCAACTGCAATCAAATGTGCTGGATCCTTCTATGGCTGCAAAAGCTAACCAGGAACTGGCTGGTAAGATCGCTGAATTCCGCTCAAAAAATACCATGCCGCCGGATATCACTATTCGTCAAACGGGGCAGGGCGAACAAGAGGCTGAAACATCTGCGTTCCTGTTGAATGCATTTATCATAGCCATGGGACTGATCTTCCTGATCCTTGTACTACAATTCAGGTCCATCAGTAAACCGTTCATCGTATTAACAGAAATTTTCTTTTCGGTAATTGGGGTATTGCTGGGTTATGCATTTACCGGTATGACCATCGCATCCATCATGTTCCTTGTAGGTATTGTAGGTTTAGCGGGTATCGTAATAAAAAATGGAATTTTGCTCATTGAGTTTACCGACGAACTGCGTGGTCGTGGTATGAAAACAAGGGAAGCCGCTATACAGGCCGGTAAGATCCGTATTGTTCCGGTGTTACTAACCGCACTCGCTACCATGCTTGGCTTATTTCCGTTGGCGGTAGGTTTTAACATCGACTTCGTTGGTTTATTCCAGAACCTTAATCCTAATATTTTCTTTGGTGGTGATAGTGTAGTGTTCTGGGGCCCGCTCAGCTGGACCATCATTTTTGGTCTCATCTTCGCATTTTTCTTAACGCTGATGATGGTACCCAGTATGTACCTTATTTCAGAAAGACTAAGAAGGCCGATGGAGAAGTTTTATGGCACCAAGTTCATCGCATTGCTGGGCTTTCTCGGTCCGTTCTTCTTCATCTTTGCAGGCCTCATGTATTTTGTAAAAAGATTACAAGGCAAAAAAGTGTGGAATGGGCAATTAAAACCAGCGCCTCCAAAAGACCAGAGAGATTTGTTGAGCTAAGATCTTTTAGACAATTGATTGGTTTAATTTATATAAAAGCCGCTGCATAGAGTCAGCGGCTTTTATTTGTAAACAAGGCATTAAATAAATCCCGGACTGTATCACAACTCCGCTGGTTCATCACTGGCAATTACAAATAATTTTATTTGTTTTGCATCATAAAAAGTATATAACATGAGAACAAATCACGACATCGATTTTAAGATCTACGGCGAAGAGCTACAGTTTGTGGAAATTGAATTAGATCCCAATGAAACGGCCATTGCCGAAGCCGGCGCATTTATGATGATGGACAATGGCATTGAAATGCAAACCATTTTCGGCGACGGCAGCCAGAAACAAGGCAGCGGCCTGATGGGTAAATTACTGAGTGCCGGTAAACGCATCCTCACCGGTGAAAGTTTATTCATGACGGCATTTACCAACACGGGCCAGGGTAAAAAGAAAGTAAGTTTTGCATCACCTTATACCGGCAAAATAATTGTACTCGACCTGCAGCAACTTGGCGGAAAAGTGATTGCACAAAAGGATGCTTTTTTATGTGCAGCAAAAGGGGTGAGCATTGGCATTGAACTGCAACGCAGGTTAGGCACCGGCATTTTTGGCGGCGAAGGTTTTATAATGCAGCGTATAGAAGGAGATGGATTTGCCTTTGCTCATGCAGGCGGTTACGTAGTGGAAAGAAACCTGTTACCAGGCGAAGTGCTGAAAGTAGATACCGGCTGCGTGGTGGCGTACACCGCAGGTATTGATTTTGACATTGAATTTGTACGAGGCGTTAAAAACTTTGTGTTCGGCGGCGAAGGATTGTTTTTTGCCAAATTGCAGGGGCCTGGTAAAGTATGGTTACAATCATTGCCCATCAGCAGGCTTGCGGGAAGAATACTGCAATATGGCACAGGTGCCAGGAAAGAAGAAGGCAGTTTGCTGGGTGGCCTCGGAAACCTGCTTGATGGTAGAGAGTAATTTTTGAAAGGAGAAAGATGTCATAAAAAAAATCCCCGCAACTGTTGCGGGGATTTTTTTATCAGCGGGCATACCATTAATCCCTGCTGCTGAGTTTGCTGAGCAAACGAAGTATTTCGATGTATAACCATACGATGGTAACGAGCAATCCAAATGCGCCATACCACTCCATATATTTTGGAGCTCCCATTTGCGATCCGTTTTCAATCATATCAAAATCAAGAATCAGGTTAAGTGCTGCCAGGGCAACCACGAAAACCGAAAAGCCGATGCCGAGAGCACTGCCTTCATGTAAAAAAGTCATGCCGGTAAAACCAAAAGCACGCATCACCATTACGATAATATAAAAAATGGCAATGCCCGCTGTGGCAGTCATCACTACCGCTTTAAATTTTTGAGTGGCTTTAATTATTTTAAAGCTGTATAACAAATACATGGCAGCACACACGCCTAATGTAAGGCCTACCGCATTTAAAATAATATTCGGCGCCAAATCTGCGAAAGCATAATTGTAAACAGCAGAAACTGCACCCACAAAAAGCCCCGTGAGCAACGCATACAAGGGTGCCAGGTAAGGCGACAAAGTGGGTTTAAAAGCCAGTATTAGGGCAACTACAATTCCGCCAATTACACCGGTCCACATAAGCGGTGTTACGTTTCCGCCTTTAGCAAATTCGCTCCAGGCAAAAAAAGCAGTGCCAAGTACCATTAAAAACAGAAACCCGAATTTTTGAAGGGTCCCTTTTACGGTCATGGCGTTTTCTGGTGTAACTACGTCGTCGAGAATGGTGCTCCTGAATTTGTTTTCTCCAAGGGTAGGATTCCCTGATTTAAATAATGACATGGTTCTGGGTTTTTTTGATATGGATAAAAGTAGCTATTATTTTTTGCCCGGTAAACTATCCACCTGTGGAAATTTTTCTATGCCCGGGTAGTCTTTTATATATGCAAACTCGTATTCGTCGTGCTTTTTCATCGTTTGCACAAATGTTCTCAACATGGTGGAGTCCTGTGCGCTGGCATATACCTGGTCGTGGGCAAGCAACACCAGGTGGTCGCCGGACTGGGTAAGTTTATATTTAAACATACTATCAACCTGGTTTACAAGTTCACCCGGCGTTTGTATAGCCTGCAGTTTATCATTAAAATGCCATTCAAGATCCCAGCCCAGCACTTTAAAGCCATAAGCCTGCAGGCTGTCCGCTGCAGCAGTTGACTCTTTTATGTCAGTTTTATTAATATGTTGTAGCCTCCAGATATTTCTTCCCGGGGTGCGTACAATGCCCACGCCCAATCCAAGGCTGTCGGCACAGCGTTTAAAATCTGCCAGCACAGAATCTGTGTTTTTATAAAACCTGTAAAACTTGTTACCGGCATGCGAAAAACTATGGTTGGCGATTTGAATATAGTTACTGGCCAGTACACTGTCGTATACCTTCGCCTGTAACTTGCTGCCGTACACATGCTCGCCGATAATAAAAAAGCTGGCGGGTACCTGTTCAGCATTCACAATATCAACCACGTTTTTTGTTCCCTTGTTTGGGCCATCATCAAAAGTGAGGTAGATCTTCCTTTTCTTCTTTTTTGTTTTAATAACGGCTTTGGCTGGGGCCAATGTATCTGCCCGCCATGCAGGCATTTTCTGCACTGGCACGGCTGCAGTTTGTTTTTTTGGAACTTTTCGTTCCTTGTAAAAATAACAGGCGGTAAAAAACAAGGTGAGAAGGGCGATTTTGCTGAGATGGGAGCGTTTGAAAAAGGCTCCGGCGTCGGGGTCCATACAATTTTTTGGTTTAGGATATGAAGATAAATGGGAGGAAGATCGGTTTCAAAATTTTGATTGTTAATTAATATTTAATAACCGTCGTAAATGTATCCGCCTTTCAAAAAATGCTGAAAATGTTGAAAGGCTTATCTTTGCAGCATGGAACAATTGCTGGAAAAGCTCAATCAATACAAGCGTGAGATCAAAGAAACCATCGCCGAAACATCCGACGAAATAGAGGCGTTTCGCATCAGGTACCTGGGTACCAAAGGGCTTGTAAAAAGCATCATGGGCGAAATGAAAAATGTGGCTGCGGAACAAAAAAGAGAAGCCGGGCAATTATTAAATGAGTTTAAGATTTTTGTTGAAGAAAAGTTTGAAGAAATAAAGGCTGCTTCGCAAAACGGAACTACGCATGCTGCAGCATCCATCGACCTTACCTTACCGGGCACGGCAGAAAGCATGGGCACCCGCCACCCTATCAGCATTGTTCAGAATAAAATCATTTCCATTTTCAATCGCCTCGGTTTCGCCGTGGCAGAAGGACCGGAAATCGAAGACGACTGGCACAACTTTACGGCGCTGAATATGCCGGAGAACCATACCGCCCGTGACATGCAGGATACCTTTTACATTCTTAAAAACCCTGATTGGTTGCTGCGCACCCACACCAGCAGCGTACAGATAAGGGAAATGGAAAAAGGTAAGTTACCCTTGCGAATTATTTGCCCGGGCCGAGTATACCGCAACGAAACTATCAGCGCAAGAGCACATTGTTTCTTTAACCAGGTGGAGGGTTTATACATTGCGGAAAATGTTTCCTTTGCCGATCTTAAACAAACACTCTACTTTTTTGTGCAGGAAATGTTTGGCACCGATATCAAAGTTCGTTTTCGTCCCTCCTATTTTCCTTTTACCGAACCCAGTGCCGAAATGGATATCAGCTGCCTCATTTGCGGCGGCAAAGGATGTAATGTTTGTAAAAAAACAGGATGGGTAGAGATTTTAGGTTGCGGTATGGTGCACCCTAAAGTGCTGGAAAATTGCGGTATCGATTCAAATAAATATACCGGCTTTGCATTTGGTATGGGCATCGAAAGAATTACTATGTTACTATACCAGGTAAAAGACCTTCGACTGTTCAGCGAAAACGACACCCGCTTTCTTAAGCAGTTTGCATCAGCCATATAAACCTGGCAGACAGGATACATCAACTTGTGTCCCAAGCTGGGCGGGAGATTTGCCTTTGGCACTATAATTGAAAAAACAAAGCCTGTAAACCCTTAACTAATCAGTATGAACAGGTTCAAATTATTAGCAATCCTATCTCTCTTTATTGTTGCAGCCAGTTCCTGCTCTATGAGCAAGGAAGCCAGGACTTATCGTAACCAGGTAAATGGTAACTGGCAGTTGCAGACCGTAGTTTCCGAAGGCATTGTTGGAAGTGTAAAAGTGCAATTATTAAATGAAGCACCGCTCTCCTGCTTCGTAGGGAGCCAATGGAATTTTGAAAACAAAACCAGTTTAGGCTATTATTCTATAGCTCAAAATGCAGGCGAATGTGTTGCGATAAAACGGAATATCCGCTGGTCTATTTATGAGGCGAAAGATGAACCCAAACTTTTACAGTTTAAAAAAGTAGATGATCGCTATAAAGCTATCGAAGAAGGCCAGGCCGGCTACCGCTTTACTATCCTGGATCTTCAGAAAAACAGTATGAAACTCCGCAATGATGTGCAGTTTGAAGGCAAAACTGTTTCTTTCATTTTCAATTTTGTAAGAATTTAATTTTAAAACTAACTAACACTTTATGAAAAAATATCTATCCTTTATTTTATTTGGTACCGCAGGCGCTATGCTCATGCTCAGCAGTTGCGATCAAACCCGCAGGATGAGTAATAAGAGCAAGGGCGTGGCCATTGGCGCAGGTGCCGGTGCTGTAATTGGCGGCGTTATTGGTAATAACGTGGGCAAAAAAAATACAGCACTGGGTGTACTACTGGGTGCCGTAGTAGGTGGTGTGGCTGGTGGAATTATCGGCTCTAAAATGGATCGCCAGGCAGAAAAAATTAAAACAGAAGTACCCGGTGCCAAAGTGGAAAGGATCGGCGAAGGCATCAGGGTTACATTTGACGAGAACAACCCAGATGGATCAAAAGCTGGTGTGTATTTTGCCACTAATAAATATGACATCACTGCTAATTCCAAACTTGCCCTGGATAAACTGATCAAGATTTTTAAAGAATACCCGGATACAGACCTGTTGATTGAAGGACATACTGATGATGTGGGTGCCAGCGATTACAACTATGGTTTATCGCAGCGCAGGGCAGAAGCAGTAGTGAATTATTTGAGAAATACAGGGTCGATTGAAAGTAAAAGACTCATCACAAAATGGTATGGTGAAGACCAACCCATCGTGGAAAATAATTCTGCCCAAAATCGATCGCTTAATCGCCGTGTGGAGTTTGTGATCACGGCCAATGAAAAAATGAAACAGGAAGCCAAGGTAGAAGCTGAGGCTAAACAGCGATAATAATATTTAAACGCAAACTGCTGTGTCGCTTTCCCGAAACTTACCTACCACCGGGGAGGCATCAACACAGCAGTTTTTTTATTATGCCCGGCGAAGCTCAATCGTTCTCTTTATTTTTGCGCATGATTCAAACAGTTTCTATCGTAGGTGCCGGAACAATGGGCAGCGGCATCGCTCTCGCCGCTTCTCTCGGCAAATTTCCCGCAATTATATGCGACATTAATCCTTCCATGCTGGAATCTGCCCGGTCTTCCATTGAAAAAAATCTTCAATTCCTGGTTGACAAAGAAAAAATTTCTGCTGAAGACAAGATAGCGGCTTTGAACCGGGTAAGTTTTACAACAAACATAGAAGATTGTACATCAGAGCTTGTGGTGGAAGCCATCGTGGAAAAACTGGAATTAAAGATTGCCTTGTTCACCAAACTGGCAGCCATCAACTCAGAAAAAACAATTTTAGCAAGCAATACATCTTCTCTTTCTATTTCTGCACTCCAAAAAAAATTGACGAAACCTTACAGGGTAGCGGGTCTTCACTTTTTTAACCCTGCACATGTAATGAAATTGGTGGAAGTGGTAAAGGGTGAGCACACTGCAGACAGCGTGGTGCAGCAATTACATGATTTCTGTATCGCTATTGGCAAAGTGCCCGTAATTTGTAAGGATGCGCCAGGTTTTATTGTAAACAGGGTGGCAAGACATTACTACCTGGAATCCATGCGTATTGCAGAACAACAAAACCTGCCTATCGAAAGTATTGATGCCGCCTTAGAGGGAACTGGTTTTAAAATGGGCCCGTTTAAATTGATGGACCTCATCGGGATGGATGTAAACCTGGCAGTATCTCAATCGCTGTACGATGCTTTTGAAGAAACCCCTCGTTTTAAGCCGTCTCTTTTACAAATAAACAAAGTGCAGAACGGTGAGTTAGGTCGCAAAACAGGCAAAGGATTTTACGAATATAACAAATAGTGTCATCCAAAATATTATCATGGTTTTAGTAACAGGGGGATCGGGTTTATTAGGTGCTACGTTGATTGAATTATTGCTTGCAAAAGGCAATAGGGTAAAAGCCATTTTTAATAAAACGCCTCTTGCTATTACCCATCCAAACCTTGAAAAGGTTCAATGCAATATATTGGATGTTGCAGGCCTGGAGGAAGTGATGGCTGGGGTTACCAACCTCTATCATTGTGCGGGCATTGTAAGCTTTCATAAAAAAGACGTTCAAAAATTATACAAGATCAATGTAGAGGGCACTGCCAACATAGTGAATGCAGCTATTGACGCCGGCGTACACAAAATGGTACATGTAAGCTCTGTTGCCGCACTGGGGCGATTGAGAGAAAACGAAGTGATCAATGAAAAAATGCACTGGACACCCGAAACCAGCAACAGCCGCTACGGCGAATCTAAACACCTGGGCGAAATGGAAGTATGGCGTGGCATTGCAGAAGGATTGAATGCCGTAATTGTAAACCCTACCATCATATTAGGTGCAGGCAACTGGGATGAAGGTTCCACCGCTATCTTTAAATCGGCTTACAACGAATTTCCCTGGTATACACAGGGTACCACCGGTTTTGTAGATGTGAAAGATGTAGCCGCAGCCATGATTGCTTTAATGGAAAGTGATATTAATGCAGAACGTTTTATCATCAGCGGGCATAACGACTCCTATCAAAATGTATTTAATGCCATCGCAGATAATTTTGGCAAAAAAAGACCCCATAAAGAAGTGACCAGCTTTTTAGCAAAAATGGTAAGTTTTAAAGAAAGCATTAAAAGCAGGTTTACCGGCGAGGCACCCCTGGTGACAAGGGAAACCGCTGCTACAGCTATGGCCAAAGTAAATTTTGACAATAGCAAACTATTACAATACGTACCGGGCTTCGTTTACACTCCTTTACAACAAACCATTGCAGAAACCTGCAGCTTATTGCAACATAAACTTAACAAGCAATAACGTATTTTCGGGCAGCAAAACCGATAAACCACCAATATTAATGAAAACATTATTTGCTGTTTTTGTATTTGTATACTCCTATACGACAGCCTTTTCCCAGGCAAATTATTTTGTAGTTACCGGTAAGGTAGTAAGTGCAGAAACAAAACAACCCTTGCAGGCTGCATCTGTATTTGCGCAAAATACCACTATTGGTACTGCCACCGACTCCGAAGGAAATTTTAAACTGTATTTACCAGAGGGCGGCCACAGCGTGGCGGTTACTTTTACCGGTTATAATACGGAAAGCAGGCGTATTAGCAACAGCGATCCCAACGACCGCAATCTTTACTTTGAATTAAACAAAAAAGAAAAACAAATGGAGGAAGTTGCCATAGTTGCAACTTCAGAAGTAAAAGATGGCTGGAATAAATACGGTCGTTTTTTCGTGGACCATTTTATTGGCCAGGGTAATAACAGTACAGCAAGTTCCCTGAAAAACCCGGAATCCCTGAAATTTTATTTCTCCAAAAAAAGAAATCGCCTGAAAGTGCTGGCATCGGAACCTTTGCAAATTGAAAACAATGCACTCGGGTATAATATTAAATACGAACTCGACTCGTTTACCTACGAGTATAATACGCAAACCAGCGTGTACACAGGCTATCCCTTGTTTGAAGAAATGGTAAGCAGCGATACCGTGCAAAAATTGAAATGGAACCTGGCAAGAGAAAAAGCATACAGTGGATCCATCCTTCATTTTATGAGGAGCGTGTACAATAAAACATTACAAAAAGAAGGCTTTGAAATCCAGTTCCTCGTAAAAAATAATGACCGGGATACTGCACTCCGGTTAAAGGATGCATATCGTGCACTCAATTATGCAAAAGACGACAGCACATTGCTGGTAGAAGTAAAACCATTTCAACAGCGGCTTGGCATTATTTATCTCAAAGAAAAACCATCGGAACTGTACAGCACTTTGTATGGCGATGAACCAAAGGATTTCCAGTTTTCCATGTTAAGTTTCCCTGCAGATGAAACCGTGGGCATTGAACAAAACGGCTTTTATTTTGATCAGAACGACCTGGTAACGGATGCCTATTGGAGCTGGGAAAAACTCGCCGACATGCTTCCCTACAATTACGGCATTGCACCGCCACCACCTGCTCCTGTGGAAGTGGTAGCACCCACGCCGGTGGCAGACAGCAGCCTGCAGGCAGTGCCCGCCAGCCCTGTGAACCCGCCTGTGCAATAAAAGCTAGTTAAGCAGGCAGGCAAATTCAGCTGCATCGCATTGCTTTTCGGCAGCCCGTGCTTCTACTTCATACTTATTGTTGTGGTAGCCGTTGCGTACACTTTCCCACAGGTATCTTACAATAAAGTTGAAGAAGCCATAATGTTGAAATTGCCGTACATGACATAATTCATGCTTCACCCAATCTTCGTTGCTTAAAAAAGACGCCCTGTCGGCTTTTGATAAATGCACCGTGTGTCCAAATACAATGGCAACAGATTGTGCGCCGAGCTTCCAGGCAGCAATACGTGCCAGCCAGGATCCTTCTTTTATTCTATAGAAAATATTTCCACTAGCCCTTGCCATCTTCTTCCATTAGTGCAAATGCAGCCACTATTTCTTCAGCGTGCTGCTTGTTTTTGGGGCGTAAAAAAACTTTTTTGATGATCCCTTTTTCGTTGATCAAAAAAGTAGTGCGATGCAGGCCCATATATTTTCTACCGTATAATTGTTTTTCTCCCCATACCCCAAACTTGTCTATGATTTGATGTTTTGGGTCGGCCAGCATCGTAAAAGGAAGATTAAATTTTGTTTCAAATTTTTTATGCTTCGCTTCCTCGTCGGGGCTTATTCCTATGATGTTGATGCCATTTTTTTTCAGCAAACTAAAATTGTCCCTGATGTTACAGGCCTGTATGGTACAAGTGGGCGTATCATCTTCGGGGTAGAAAAACAAGGCGAGCTTCCGGCCTTTGAAATCAGACAGGGAAATTATGTTGCCGTTTTGATCCTTTGCTTTAAATGCAGGCGCTTTTGTGCCTTCTGTTATTATTGCCATTACCTGGTGAATCTAAATGTTTTGGTTGTTTTATTACCTACCTGGTCTTCTGCTGTTACTACTAACTCATGCTGGCCCGGCGGGCATCTTTCGTCAAACCTATAAATAAAATTTCGCCCTTTATCATTCGTAAACCGCAGCCACTGCCCGTTGAGCAGGGCAGTAAAGCTCTTGATTTCTTCTGTATTATCCACCACTGCAAATGCGATGCGGGATAAACGGCCTGCATTTATTCCATCATAAAATCCCAACGGAGAAATGGTGGGAGGCGTATTGTCCTGAAGCAATTGAAAGTTCCCAAACTCTCTAAACATCGCCCCATACCATCCATTGTGATACACCGCTTTTACATAATCTTTTTTAGATCCATAGCTGCGGAAAATAACTGCCTTTGAAGTATCGCTGATGGTATAATCCGCTTTAATGTTCAGTTTAAAATATTTTTGTAATGGTACAGTGGCATTGTGCACCTGGAAAATATTTCGGCCCGCGGCGTCCAGCTTTTTATTAAACCTGAACTGGAATGAATCGTAAAGGGCTTTTTCATCCAGGTAAAACTTCACCCATTCATTTTCAAAAACATTTACATACCCGGGATGAAAAGTTTTTACAGCATCTCCTTTTGCGGGGCGCACAATAGCCTTTCCGGTTGACGTAATATTGAAACGTAAAGTTGAAACATTTCCTGCGGGATCTGACACTTCAATTTTCAGTTGTTT
>CBFGLL010000041.1:0-13719 GCA_965649585.1 uncultured Chitinophagaceae bacterium
TAAGTATGTTATTGTCTTCTGTATCACCATCGCTGTTAGTAGTAATGTTAGCAAGATTAAGGCCTCCCTGTGCATAAAAAAGTTGTGCTTCAGCTGTAGCCATTGCGGTGCACGCAAGTGCAACAAAAAATAATTTTTTCATGTGTTTCATTTTCGATTAATCACCAGTTGTTAGCTGGTGCCTGCCTAAAAAACAAAAAGCCTGCCAATGGATCGGCAGGCTTTGAAAAAATTATTTGTTTAGTGTCTATTTCAACAGTTCTTTCAGTACTGCCTCGTTTACTTTTACCGGGTACTTTTTGCGCAACTGTGCCAGCCACTGCTGTTCCAGTACCTGCTGATAATCGTTGATCACCAGTCCACGGGCATCTTCAAAGCCACGCTGCATGTTGGCAGGGTACAGGTTCACATACTTAACAAAAGTAGCAGAGCCATCGATGTTGGTTACTATGGGAGTGAATGAATTTTTGGCAGGGCTGCCCACCTGGTTGGCACCCGTGATCTGCGAGAGTTCATACCTGCCGCTATCGGCCTGAACAGTATTGTTGCTGTTGGCTGCAATATCTTTCCAGTAAGCGCCACGCTTAGCTGCTATGAGTGCTTCTTCGGCAGCAGTGGATGTAGTTGCATTAAAGATCAACACATCGGCACTTGCCGCCCACTTGTAGTTGCCCGCATGTTGATGGTAATAATTTTTCAGGGAAACGCTGTCACTTCCGGCTTTACTCCAAACATTTCTTTCCATGATCTCGAATAACATATTACCCTCTTTAAACTCCTGCATCTGGAATTTGAAATCAGCATTATAGTTTTCGAGGTTCTTTTTATAATATTCCACCGCTGCATAAGGAAGATATTTATCCCACAATTCTTTATTGCTTTCAGCACTTTCAGGCGTGGTTCCCATTTTCCTGTCCCTGGCATAGCGTAACCAATCTTCTCCTGTTGCAAAACCATTTTTAAAACTGATTAGTTTTTTGTTGACAATAGGAATGGATTTTAAATTTTCATCAGAAGGGTTTTTCATCAAACTATCTACATAACGGAAAAGGTCTTTTTCAGAAACTTCTTTAGTGCGTTTCGCCTCCACCAATTTTACGATCTTCATTGCCTGCACTTCTTTTTCTGCCAGTATCCTGTTGTCGTTCATTACTTTTTGCTTGAGATCGTGCATAAACACATCATCGTTTTGTGTAGCAGGTGTAGCCCTGTATCCCAGGCGCCTGATGATATGGTATCCAAACGAAGTGGCGAAGGGTTCGCTGATATCGCCATCCGCTTTCAACTCCATCACTTTGTTTTCAAATTCTGCTGTATAAGTTCCCGTTCCAAACTCGGGAAGCTCACCACCGTTGTAACTGCTCGTTCTGTCATTACTATTGTCCTTTGCCAACTCTGCAAAGTTTCCACCGGCTTTTAATTTTTTGTATAAGTCATCTGCTTTCTGTTTTGCAACAGTCCTCACATCCGCTCCCGCATCCGCCGGCACTGCCACCAGTATCTGCGCAATGCGCCATCTTCCCACACTTGGGCGTTCCTCTACGAGTTTAAAAAATCGCCAGCCGTTTTTTGCCCGGTAGGGTTTGCTTACTTCCCCCTGCCGGAGGGCGTACACAATATTTTCATATTCGTAAGGAATAGTAAACGCTGTTATAAAACCCAGGTCGCCTGAGCGCAATTGTGTGCCCGCTGCTGAAGCTGCCTGTATCACGGGTTGCCCGTTGCCACCGGCTTTCACCACATTGTACAGATCATGGGCGGCTTTAAATGCCTTCATGGTATCTTCCGGGGTAGCATTGGCTGCAAGCGGAGCAGAATAGATGAGCACATGTTTATCTTTTTGCATTCTGCCGAAAGCCTCATTCACAAGCCGGTTCACTCCTTCATCATTGCTCAGGTAATTTTCAACGATCTGCTCCCGGAAATTAGCCACATCAAATTTTATCTGGGGTAAAGTGTCCAGCCTTAATTCTTCAGCGGCTTTTACCTTCAACTTAAAATTGGTATACAGTTCTACATACTCCCTGATGGCTTTTTCTTTATCATCTACCTCGGATTTATTCTTATTGTACGCTTTTAAAAATTCGTCTTTCGTGATATGGTGGGGTCCATATTGTACCAATACCTGGGCATAACTGCTCATGCTGATACAGGCCACCATCAAAACGGAATAAATTTTTTTCATCAGTGCTGGTTAAGATTGATTCTAAAAGTTAGTCGGTACGTTGCCTATGCGACTCCCATTTCACCTGCAGCATATCATTCAATTGGTAAGGGGTCAGTTTTTTTGCAACAATTCTTTTTTCTGCATCAAGCAGGTATAAAATGGGTGTTTGCGTAATATCAAATAATTGCTTGTACGATGGTTGTTGTGCCATTTTTTCTGCTGCCATCATTTCGGCGTTTTGATAAACATGGGTCCAGTACCCAATATTGTGTTCCGCAACATATTTTTTCCAGGAGGCGGTGTCGTTTTCTGTCATCACCGCATAAATCTTCACGTTTTTATCTTTCCAGTTGCTTTTATATAATGAATCCAGCCTTGGCATTTCTTCTTTGCAATGCCCGCAATTTGGATCCCAAAACACGAGAACGGTGAAGTCTGCCTTTTGTCCATACAAAGCCTGGGGCTTACCTGCCATATCGATCAACTCCAGGTTGGCAGCCTTTTCTCCCACAAGGTTGGCCATTAACATGTAGGCCCTGCGGGTAATGGCATCCATTTGTTTTTCATTTAACCATGGGCTAAGTCCCTTGCTGTGGTATTTATTGAAAAGGTGAACAAACACCGCATCCTGCCCCATGTATTTAGGGTTGATAAATTCATCGGTAAGCCAATTGATAAGGTATTTATACATTTCTGGTGCAGAACGTGCCAGCAGCAATTTATAGTCAACGTCTTTGATGATGCTGTCTGCCGAAGGATGCACCACCTGGCGATAATAATTTTCTAATCTTGTTTTGAAAAACGGCGTACGCACCACTTCTTCATCCATGAAACTGATGCCATCCCAGTAATGCGTTTTATAAAAATTGTAGTTGTCGAGCGAATCTTGTCTTGTTAATGGAACCTTTGTGGGGTAAGGTGGTTCTTTCATGGCATTGAGCAGCACGGTCATCATCGCATTGGGATGTTGCTTCATCAAATTGATGCGGTAATCGTTCAGCTGGCTGTTGTATTCCTTGTATTTGTTTTCGTGCAGGGCAGAATCTGCAGCCGTGGTTGACTGCATGTAAGCCATCCGCTCCTGGTTAAGCAATTTGCCCTGGGTAGCTACGTATTGCTGGTATTGGCGAAATAACACATCTTCCGGCGAACCGCTCACTTTCATGGCGGCCAGGTTATTGGTGTCGGCGGTGATTTTAATGTTTTGAACTTTTTCTTTCCCGATTAAAAAATCGGCAGTAAGCCGCTTGCCGGGGAAAACCACTGCATAAATACCGGGTGGCAGGGTCCTGTTTCCTTTAAAAATGGCAAGGCCGGTTTTGCTGATGGCCGCAGAATCCTCCACATTCAAATTTGCTCCACTATGATAAGTGAGGTATGCTATTCCTCCCTGGTAATTTGATTGTAAACTCACCTGGAACGATTGGCCAAGGCAAATTACGGTGAGCAGGCCGGCGCAGAGGGTTAAAAACGTTTGCTTCATATTCAAGTTAGGGTAACAAATGTATTTAAAATATGTGTTGAATGCCCACCCTTAACAAAGCTATAAGTTTTACAAACTTGTCCGCGGGGGAAGTATTGAAATAAGATGCACTAATTTTGCGCCGTGGCTAAAAAAAATAAAAGGATTGAACTCAATGATATCCTGGTAACCGATTACGCAGCAGAAGGTAAAGCCCTTGCAAAACATGAGGGCAAAGTGATATTTATTTCCGGGGCTGTGCCCGGGGATACGGTAAACCTGGTGCTCACAAAAAATAAAAAAGACTGGGCTGAAGCGAGAGTTAGCCATATTACAAACTTTTCTAAAGAGCGGGTTACGCCTTTTTGCAGGCATTTTGGTGTGTGTGGCGGATGTAAATGGCAGATGTTGCCCTACGAAAAACAATTGGAGTATAAGCAGCAGGAAGCCATTCAAAACATTCAACGCATCGGTAAAATATCGGGAGTTGAATTTTCACCCATCGTAGGCGCTGATGACACAGTGCACTATCGCAATAAATTAGAATTTACTTTTAGCAATAAAGAGTTTACCACAGCTCCGCCTGTAGCAAGGGAAGCCATAGAAAATGATCCGCTTGCAGCAGGAACACCGGCAAATGCAGCAGTAGGTGCGCTGGGCTTTCATGTTCCCCGCATCTTTGATAAAGTGATAGACATTCATGAATGTTTTTTGATGGATGAAGTGAACAACAATATCCGCAACACAGTACGGGCTTTTGCAAAAGAAAAGGGATTTTCTTTTTATGATATCCGCCAGCATACCGGGTGGTTGCGTAATATTATCATCAGGTACTGCAGCACCGGGGATTTGATGGTGAACATCTGTATCAATCATGAAGCCGAGGAAGACAGGGTTGCTTTATTCGATCATTTGCTGCAACAGGTGCCGCAGATCACTACTTTGTTGTATACCATTAATCCGAAGTGGAATGATAGTATTTACGACCTTGAACCCCAGGTTTATTCCGGGAAAGGTTATGCAATTGAAAAATTAACAGCCGGGGCAGATGAAGTGTACGAATTCATCATCAGCCCAAAATCTTTTTTTCAAACCAACACTAAGCAGGCGGAAAAACTATATAGCATCACCCGTGATTTTGCAGGCCTTACGGGCAATGAAGTGGTATATGATCTGTATTGCGGCACCGGCAGCATTGGTATTTTCCTTAGCAAACATGCCAAAAAAATTATTGGGGTAGAAGTGATTGAAGATGCTATTGAAGATGCCAAAAAGAATGCAGCCCTCAATAATATTCAACATGCTCATTTTTTTGCCGGCGATGTGATCAAGATCTGTAACGACGAATTTTTTAATACGCATGGCAAACCGGATGTGGTGATCACCGATCCGCCCCGGGCAGGAATGCATGAAAAACTTATTTTGAAACTGCTCGAAATGGAAGCGCCGAAAATAGTATATGTGAGTTGTAATACCGCAACACAGGCAAGAGACCTTTTATTATTGAGTGAAAAATACAAAGTGGAAAAGCTGCAACCGGTAGATATGTTCCCTCACACGCATCACATAGAGGCGGTAGCGCTACTAACTTTAAAAAGATAACATACACTTTCCCCTTCCGGTGCTGCCGGGGAGAAGAGTCATAAATTTATACCATGGCCAATTACGGAAATAGTTTTCAAAGAACCACCAAAGTAGTATTAAACCTTATCATCATCAACGGCTTGGTTTTTCTTGCGCAGATGATGATCGGCGGAGGTGTTTCACCCAATAAAATAGATGATTGGTTTGCCCTGCATCATTACAAGTCGGAATATTTCAAGCCCCACCAGGTAATTACCCATATGTTTATGCACGGGGGCATCGCACATATTTTATTTAATATGTTTGCCCTGTGGATGTTTGGTTCTTTGCTGGAGAGAATCTGGGGACCCAAAAAGTTTTTGTTGTTTTATTTTATTTGCGGCATTGCCGCGGCGCTCACACAAATGCTCACCTACACTGTTCAGCTCTGGGATATTGATCATGCTGTGCTGGATGCCGCTAATTATGAATTTTACCAGGAGCAGCTGAGGCGGGCCTTTACCGTAGGTGCATCCGGTGCTATCATGGGTTTGCTGGGCGCATTTGGATTCCTGTTTCCTAATACAACGCTCATCATTTTTCCAGTTCCCTTTCCTATTAAGGCTAAATGGGCCGTGGCGGGTATCGCTGCTATCGACATTTTTGGCGGCGTCTATTCCACCGGCAGCAATATTGCTCACTTCGCTCACCTCGGCGGCCTGGCAGCAGGTTTGCTGATTGTTTTTATCTGGAACAAAACAAACAAAAAGACTTTTTATTAATTTTCCTAAAAGAAACCTGGGATATGGGTGAGATTGACCGCTACCTCGATTATAAAAGAAACAGACCGATCAGGCTGGGAGATGATGGCAATGCGCTGGTGGCGTTGTTTGCTATTAATACTATTTTCTTTTTACTGATATTATTAATTGAAGTTTCTTTCCATTTTTCGGAGAGAAGTAAGGATGCTTTTATTACTGAAGTGTTGAGCTGGTTTTGGCTGCCCTCTAGTTTTGAATCTTTTATAAAACAACCCTGGAGTATCGTAACCTACATGTTCAGCGACACCAGTTCTCAATTGATACGCCTCGCTGTAAATATGATATGGCTCTGGGGTTTCGGAAGAATGCTGCAGCAGGCCTATGGCAATGATAAGTTGATCCCTATCTACCTGTATGGTGGCATTACCGGGGGATTATTTTTTATGCTCAGCAATGTTTTTGTGCCCGTTTCGGGAGCAGTAACCACTTCGCTGCTGGGTGCCAATACAGGCGTGCTTGCCATTGCGATGGCTACCACTACCCTGATGCCCAACTACAGGTTTTTCACCCAGATAAGAAATGGGATTCCGTTGTGGGTGCTCATGGCAATTTTTATTTTGATTGACCTTGCTGGCATAGCAGGCCAGGGAACAGCTTATATGATGGCGCATCTTGGCGCTTTAGTAGCAGGCTTTGTATTTATAATTTTAATGCGCAAAGGATACGATGGAAGCATTTGGATGAACAAAGTTTACCGTTCATTTATACATATGTTTACGCCTTCACAAGCGCCATCAAGGGAAAAAATAAAAGAAAAAGTGTTCTACGAAACCGGTGGACGCAAGCCTTTTACAAAAACCGCCCATATCACGCAGCAACGTATTGATGAAATTTTAGATAAGATCAACCAGAAGGGCTATCATTTTTTAACGGACGAGGAAAAAGAAATTCTAAATAAGGCAGCAGAAGACGACGAGTTATAAGAGCGCCAAATTTGGATGAACGGGTTGGCGGCAAGGCTTTATTGCCAAAAAATGAGTTATTTTTGGAACCCGGCAAAATCGGACCATTTTAAATTAATTACAATGAATAAATCAATTTTGGCTGCTGCATTGATCAGCGGTTTTTTTATGGTGAGTTGCGGCAGCAGTGATAGTCCCGAATTCGACAGCAGCATTGGCCCTGTTGATACTGCAAAAGCAGTCCAGGCTGCAGTGGTTGCTACAGATACTACACCTGCATTACCTGCAAACCTGCAAACAGGTACTGGTGCTGCACAGGTACAACCGGTTCAGGTACAGCCTCAGCAGGTAACTACCACTACCGCACCTGCACCCGCTGCCACTGCCAAGGGAATGAATCCCCCTCATGGTCAGCCAGGCCACGACTGTGCTATTGCTGTAGGCGCACCACTTAATTCAGCTCCTTCAAAACCAGCTGCTACCACTACTTCGGCTACGCCGCAGGTAATCAGCACTACGGCGCAACCAGCTGCCACTCCAACAGCTGCACCCACCGTAACTGCTCCCGGCATGAACCCGCCACACGGGCAGCCTGGCCACGACTGCGCAATAGCTGTAGGCGCCCCGCTTAAAAAAACAAACTAATTTAGTGATACAAAATGGCTGTAGTTACCCTGCAGCCATTTTTATTTTTCTCCTGCCACCCAACGAACCTTAACTAATGGCCATCTCCTTTAGAAGGATAACAAAAAGATTTTTTATCATCAGCAATATTGCGGTGGCAATACTGTTCCTGGTGAGTTGCTATGGCTATTGGGTTGACCCGCAAAAATTCTGGTTTATCTCCTTGCTGGCACTGGCAAGTTTCTATTTTTTGTTGCTGTTGCTGGGCTTCATTTTTTTCTGGTTTGTAGCAAATCCCCGCTATTCCCTCATCAGCATATTAAGTATTCTGCTGGCATGGGTGCCATTGAAACACCTGGTAAAAATTCGCATTTCCGAGGACTTTAGCGCCAAAAAAGCTAATAGCAGCTTGCGGGTGATGAGCTGGAATGTAGAACATTTCAAGATCGCAGAAAATAAAACCCATCCTGAAAAAAAGATGCAGATGATCGGGCTCATCAATCGTTACCAGCCTGATGTAGCCTGTTTCCAGGAAATGGTGGCGAGCGATAAAAATCCGGAAGCAATTAATACCATCGCTGGTTTTGTAAAGGATCTCAACATGCCTTATTACTACTACAGTTACAACGCAAAACTTGATTTTGATAAAGACCACCGCTTCGGTATCATCATTTTTTCCAGGTATCCTTTGGTGAATAAAATGACAATTAGCTACAATCCCAATAACTACAATTCTATTTTTCAGTATGCCGACCTGGTAAAGGGAAAAGATACCTTTCGCATTTTTAATGCACACCTCCAGTCCATGAAATTTTCTGATGAAAACCGGCGTTACATAGAAAATCCCGATGTGGATGAAGAAAAGGATCTCAGAGAGTCAATCAGTGTATTAAAAAAATTAAAGAACGGCCTTGCGGAACGTAAGGCTCAAAGCATACGGCTGAAAAAAGAAATGAACGAAAGTCCTTACCCGGTAATTGCCTGCGGCGACCTAAATGATGTACCTAACAGCTTTGCATATACCACTATCGGCAAAGGACTTCAAAATGCATTTGCTGAAAAAGGGGCGGGCATTGGCCGCACGCTCTCGCATACCTCCCCCACACTGAGGATCGATAATATTTTTGCAGATCGCCGATTTATCATTGAACAATACGTGCGGGTCAACAAAAAAATAAGTGATCACCTGCCTATTATTGCCGACTTGTATTACAATAAACCTTAATTTTGGGCATGTTTTTTAATTTCCCTCGCATCGAATTTTATCAATATTGTTGCCCTTGCGGCATGCATTAATATCTTTGTGCAGCGTTATAGCTCAGTTTCCTTTTAATTCTTTCGATTCATTAATTCATTACCGGTGTACTACCACAGCAGGTATAAAGCCGGCAACAAATAATACAACATGTCACTACATATCTATAATTCATTTTCGAGGCAAAAAGAAAAATTTGAATCCATCACTCCTGGTCATGTAGGCATGTATGTGTGCGGACCTACGGTAAGTGGTGAGAGTCACCTGGGTCATGCCCGACCCTACATTACATTCGATTTGCTGTACAGGTATTTAACCCACCTCGGATATAAAGTGAGGTATGTGAGAAATATTACCGATGCCGGTCATTTTGAAGAAGAAGGCAGGGAAGCGGAAGATAAAATTTCGAAAAAAGCACTGCTCGAAAAACTGGAGCCCATGGAGCTGGTGACCAAATACACCAACCTGTATCATTGGGCCATGCGGCAATTCAATAACCTTGACCCGAGTATTGAACCCACAGCTACTGGTCACATTGTGGAGCAGATTAACATGATAGAAAAGATTATTGCAGAAGGATATGCATATGAGAAAAATGGCTCGGTATATTTTGATGTAAAAAAATATGCTGCGAGTCATGATTATGGCAAACTAAGCGGGCGCATTATAGAAGATTTGCTGGAAACCACCCGTGAGCTGGAAGGGCAGGAGGAAAAAAGAGACCGGGCCGATTTTGCGCTTTGGAAAAATGCAACCCCTGAACATATCATGCGCTGGAAAAGCCCATGGGGAGAGGGATTCCCGGGCTGGCACATTGAATGCTCGGCAATGGCAACCAAATACCTGGGATCACAATTTGATATTCACGGCGGAGGGATGGACCTTTTATTTCCGCACCATGAAAGTGAAATAGCACAGAGTACCATCTGCAATCACCAAAGCCCCGTACGTTACTGGATGCATAATAATATGATTACGATCAACGGGCGAAAAATGGGAAAGAGTTATAATAATGTGATCAAACTCACCGAACTTTTTTCGGGAGATCATCCATTATTATCACAGGCTTTTCATCCCATGACGGTGCGCTTCTTCATCCTGCAAAGCCATTACCGCAGTACGCTCGATTTTAGTAATGATGCGCTGGCAGCCAGCGAAAAAGCATTTAAAAGATTATGGGATGCATATGAAAACCTGCAAAAATTAACGCCCACGGCAAAGGGTGAGGATGCAGCAGATGCAGCACTGGATGAAAAAATAGTAAAATGGGTGCAGGAGTTCAAGGAGTTTATGGATGATGATATGAGTACGCCAAAAATACTGGCAAACATGTTTGAAATTGCTCCTGTCATCAACTCCCTCAAAGATGGCATCATTGCGCCGGGCGCTGTAAAGGACTCCACTTTGCAATTGATGAAAGATCAGTTTAAAATTTACCTGGAAGATGTTATGGGGCTGCAGGCTATGAATGCCTCCACCAACGAGAGCCTGACTGCGGTAATGCAATTACTGATAGATATCCGGAAGGAAGCTAAAAACAAAAAAGATTTCGTTACTTCCGATAAAATTCGAAATCAGCTTGCTGCGGCAGGCATCCAGTTGAAAGATGAAAAAGGAGGAGAAATGAGCTGGAGCTTAGATTAGATCATTATGACAGGACTGAGTCAATCACAAAAGGATTTTATTGCTTACAGCAGCCTTGCAGGCATTTGCATCTCTGCGATGTGCTTCATGCAGCAGCTCTACATCATCAACGGCGATTTTATGATTGCCATTTTATTTTCCCTCAGCGCTTTGGTGAGCCTGCTGGCTTTTATAACACTTGCGCTGAAAAAGAAAATATCCGGCGTATTGCTTATCATAGCTGCATCATTACTTTTTATACGGCAGGCCGTAATTGCCTTTATGGCTGTAAAAATGGGGATCGTAATGTTCAGCCTCCTGCAGATTATTCTTTTTGTGTATTGTGTTGTTATGGCTATCCTGGTGCAGGTAAATGGTTACCCTTCCTTGTTTGGCAAAATAGAAGCAGAGAAAAAACTTGACCAGGAGTTTTGGAATAATACATAGGATCATTTAATAACGAATGCTGTTATGCACCATATACCGCACTTAAGCAAGGATAAAAAACTTGCCTCCATCATAGTTTCTCAACAGCCATATGAATTGCAGAAAAGAAACAATGTGCACCTTCATATATGTTCTTCCATTATCAGCCAGCAACTAAGTACTAAAGTGGCTGCCGTTATTTATGGAAGGTTCCTGGATTTGTTCGATAAAAAAAATCCAAAGCCGCAGGATATCGTTGCCCTCCCGTTCGAGCAACTGCGTGCCATTGGTTTGAGCAATGCCAAGGCAAATTATGTTTTGAATGTTTGCCGCTTTTTTATTGATCATAAAGTAACGGATGCAAGCATTCATAAAATGGATGACGAAGAACTGATCAACTTTCTGGTACAAATTAAGGGCGTGGGAAGATGGACTGCAGAAATGATCCTGATGTTTACGCTTGGCAGGGAAGATGTATTTGCTGTGGATGATCTTGGCATTCAGCAAGCCATGACCAGACTATATAAACTGGATGCTTCGGACAAAAAGGGGATGAAAGAAAAAATGCTGAAAATTTCAGGTAAATGGAAACCCTATCGTACGTATGCATGCCGCTATTTATGGGGCTGGAAGGATGGCAACTAACCTGCAAAAATTAAGAGGGCTTAAGCCATGATATCAGTTCTTCCAGGTATTGCTGATCGGTACGATCAAAGAAATTTAAATTTTCGCTGTCAACATCCAGTACTGCCCATACTTTTTCTTCGTTCACAAGAGGCACTACAATTTCAGATCTGGATAAACTGCTGCAGGCAATATGTCCAGGAAATTTTTCTACATCGGGTACTATTAATGTTTTTCCCTGCTGCCAGCTTGCACCACAAACGCCCCTGCCTTTTTTTATCCTGGTACATGCCACCGGGCCCTGGAAGGGGGCCAGTACAAGTTCATCGTCGCTCACTTTATAAAACCCTACCCACAGCCACCTGAACTGCTCCTTAAGCGCCGCCGCAATATTTGCCATGTTGGCAATGATATCAGGTTCGCCTTCAATCAATGCTTTTATTTGAGGTAATAAAAACTCATACTGCTCCTGTTTTGTACCACTGTGTATCTCTAAATCTTCTGCCATAGCACAAAGTTAGGGCAGCAATGTTTAAAGCCATATGGGGAGTACACTATTTTAACAAGAGTAAACGGGCTGCAGGCTGCATTGTTAGCTGTGCGGGGGCTTCCACATCAAGGGTTCCGGTAATAATATTTGTAGCACCTGTTACGGTATGCCTCACAATTACAGGCACCCCGTTGTTGGGTACGATATTGCCGGTCCAGGATGTTGGATTTTCCCAGGTACCGTCTGCAATTGTGATGTAAACTGGCAGGCCTGCTACAGTTCCGTCCCCTAATATTTTGGAGCAAAATATATCCTGCGGTTCCAGTTGGTTCGTATACCGATAATCTGTCCAGCCTGCGATCACAGAGCCATTATCGCTGCCCACCATACTTAATACGCCGGCAAAAGAGGAAGAGCGGTTACAAACAATTTTACCGGCCGGACCCCATGCCTGTGCGCCCGTTGCATCCAGTTTTTGCGCAATGATATAACTAACGTCATCCACATTAAAACCAACAATTATATTGCCTGCAGCATCCGGAATTAAATCGACGGCATACACAAAGGGACCAACCGGTGAAGCAGGCACACCGTTCACGGCCCAAAGCGGCGATCCTGTATTGTTTATTTTTTGTACAATGCAGGCCCCGTTTGATTCATCCAGGAATGCAATCGCTAAACCTCCGGCAGCATCGCTCACCGTTTTAAACAAGTACTGGCTCAAACCCGCTGTTGTAACAGCAGTCCCGGTGCCCCACTGTGCTACGCCACTGCTGTTTATTCTTTGCGCAAAAACATCGAGGTTAGCCGCACCGTTTCTAGCATCGCTAAATGCAAACATAAACCCGCCTGTACCATCTTCTACCAACCCTGCAAATAATTCGCTTTGATTACCTGCAGCATTAGCTAATGGGAGCCCGTTAGCGGTCCACAGCAAACTACCGGTGCTGCTTACACGTTGGCCGTAGATATCAATATTGTCAAGCTGATTATTCATCACATAATTATAATCCAAACCGTTCGGGTCATTGCGGGTATCGTCAAAAACGGCGAATAGTCCGCCAGCCCCGTCTTTTATTAACCCACTGATACTTCTGAAACCGGCTGCTGTACTCAGCTGCACGCCATTAGCTGTCCATAAAGCGGTACCTGCACTGTTATATCTTTGTACAAAACTTTGAAGCTGGCTTGCATTGTCGTTATTCATTTGCCAGCCAACGAGCAGGCCGCCTGCACCATCAACATTTATTACGGGGTAAAAGTCATCCTGTGTGTTAGTACTCGTTACCCTTACTCCTCCTGAAGTCCAAAGGGCGGTACCGCTACTATTTATTCGTTGCACATAAATTTCACCGTTAAACTGGTTGTTCCTGTAATCACTCCAGGCAATAAATGCACCACCTGCCCCGTCAGCAATTGCCGTTACCGACAACTTTCTATCGTTTGTGGAAACGACAGATAAGGGCGCTAAAATAGTATTCCATTGTACCTGCCCCACGCTGTTTATTTTTTGGGCATAGATATTTCCATTTCCCAGACCATCGGCCATGATAAAGATGGCGCCATTATTACCGTCGGTGACCGTTTTAATTAAAACGTCTTCGAAAGTAGTACGGGTAAGAAAATTGTTCAGGCTGGGATTACTCACCCATTGAGAAAATGTTGCACTGCAAACAAGCAGTGCCTGAAAGAGCAGCAGGTAGAATTGCTTCATTTAGATTGATGTTAGGGAGGATGAATATAAAATATTTTACATTCCTGA
>CBFGLL010000042.1:0-13609 GCA_965649585.1 uncultured Chitinophagaceae bacterium
TTCTGCATTTCGGTTTACCATGGTCCAGGCATCGCTCCAGTTGGCATTCCATATATCTGCCTTTGCGGCCAATAAAAATCCAAAAATGATCAGTCCAAACAAGGACAATAGTTTTACAACCGTGAAACTCGTTTGAATAAGTTTTCCCTGCTTAATTCCTTTTGTGTTGATGTAGGTAAGCAGTGTAATTAACGCAATCGAAACAAACTGCGCCGGGTAAATTTTGAAAATCCCAATCTGCCCTATTACATTTTCATCCTTCACATCCAGTGCCGGGATAAAGGTTCCGAGGAATTTAGAAAATGCCACACCCACGGCAGCAATAGTTGCGGTTTGTATCACTGCAAAAAAACTCCAGCCATATAAAAAACCTGCCAGAGGATTAAAGGCTTCTTTCAGGTACACGTATTGTCCTCCAGCCTTAGGGTACATGGAACTCAATTCTCCGTAACTAAGGGCAGCCGTAAGCGTCATAAAGCCCGTGATGAGCCATACCGCAATGAGCCATCCTGCGCTGCCCACGTTGCGGGCAATATCCGCACTCACAATAAAAATACCCGAACCGATCATGGAACCCGCTACGATCATGGTGGCATCCGTTAAACCGAGGGTTGGTTTGAAACCATGTGTTGTTTCACTCATAAAGCAAATAATTAAAGTAAAAATCCCGATAAGCAGTGCTTATCGGGACAAGATAAATTAAAAAATTTATTATCTATTTTTCGGATGCGAGTTTTTTGTTCATGCCCTCTATCACATCGGGTGTGATGTTGAGGGACGAATCTTTGTACACCATGTAATCAAGCCCGGTTCCTGAAGTGAGAATGTACAGGTATTTTTTTTCTGCATTATACTCTATCAAAAAGTCTCTCAGTTTTTTCTGGATATCCTCCATGGTTTTATAACTCCGCTCACTCAACTTCTGAGTTTGATTTTGTTTTTTTTCATCCACAGCCTGTTGCTGTTTATACAAACTCATCTGGAATTCTTCAGCCATTTGCTGGGTGATGGCATCACCTTTTTTAAGGAAATTATTTTTCTGCGCTTCCAGGTTTTTATAACTGTTCTGCCATTCTGTTTCAATAGCCCGCTGTTCTGCCTCCAGTTGTTTCCTTTTCTCTTTAATGAAAATGATCTTTTCGTTCAATGAATCAAGGTCAACATATGCTATGGGCGCATTCCCTGCCTGCGACACTGAATTAGAACCCACTACAGTTTTCACAACCGGTGTGGTTGATTTTTTCCCGGCAAACACATAATAATACAAAAAGCCCACTGCAGCCAACAACACAATGTTCAAAACGGTAGATATACGATTCATTATCCTATTTTTGGTAGGGCAGCAAGATAATAAGTTTGAATATACCGGCAAGCAGGTAAAAAAAATTTTTGAAAGGCTTAACGGATGATTTTTGCCTGTATTTTCCCAGCTTTGCGGTTACCCGATTTTTTAACCGGATAAAATTTTTTGTATGGACCTGCGAAAAGTATTTGAGAATAATCAAACTTGGATTACCGAGCACCTGGCAAAGGACCCGGATTATTTTACCAATCTAAGCAAAGGACAAAACCCCGACATCCTCTACATCGGTTGTTCCGATAGCCGGGTAACTGCCGAAGACCTCATGGGCGTAAAACCAGGCGAGGCGTTTATTCACCGCAATATTGCCAATATGGTCATCAGCATCGACTTAAACATGATGAGTGTGTTAAATTATGCAGTGCGCCACCTGAATGTAAATCATGTAGTGGTTTGCGGTCATTATTTATGTGGTGGGGTAAAAGCTGCCATGCAGGCGCAGGACCTTGGGATATTAAATCCATGGCTAAGAAATATCAGGGACGTGTACAGGCTGCACAAAACTGAGTTGAATGCAATACTAGATGAAGACGCACGTTATAACCGGCTCGTGGAATTAAATGTGCAGGAACAATGTGTGAACCTTTTAAAAACAGCTGCGGTGCAGGAAGCCATCAAGCACAGGAACCTGCAGGTGCATGGATGGGTATTTGATATTCAAACCGGCAGGCTGATTGATTTACGGCTCGACGTAGATCACCTGCTGCACGACATCATGGAAATTTACAACCTTGGCGATTAGTTCTGCCGGCGCACATATTTTGTAAGAATTACGATCATCTGCCCTTCCACACGTCCTTCAATTTGTTCGGTATTGTCTTTTACCAGGTGAATATTTCGCACTACCGTGCCCATTTTTGCGTTAAGGGTAGACCCCTTTACATCAAGGGATTTCACCAACACTACTGAATCACCGTTCTGCAAAATATGCCCGTTACTATCCCTGTGCAAATCAACAGTGCCGTCATTTTCATGATCACCGGTTTTTTTTGCCCATGCCAATCTCTCCTCATCCAGGTACATCATATCAAGATTTTCTGCTGCCCAGCTTTCATTCCTCAAACGGTTCAGCATGCGCCAAGCTGTTACCTGCACACCAGGTACTTCGCTCCACATGCTGCCCGGCAACGCCTTTTGCCAATGACTGCTATCCAGTTCAGCTCTTTTTTCAATTTGCTGTTTGCAGGTATCGCATATCAAAATAAGGTTGTCGTCACTCTTACCTTCCTGCCCTTCTACCTCAAATATTTCCACTGCGGTTGATGACGAACACAGCTCACAGGCGTTGTTTGCCCTGAGCTTGATTTTATCTTCTAATTTCATAATGCCGCAAATGTAACAGAAACTTTAAAACATTTTATGAATGATTTTCACCGTGGGATTAACAGAAGTTTGGCATCATTTCCCATCATTTTAAAAGGCATTAAAAGAGATTTGAAATATGAAAAAGTTGATGATCCTTCTATTAGTTACAGGCAGCTTTGTCTTTTCTGCAGGTGCGCAGGTTACAAAAGTGCCGCAATCGGCCAAAGACAATTTTGCAAAGCAGTATCCTTCTGCCCAAAATGTAGAATGGGAAAATGAAGTACTGAACGCTACTGTTCGTTTTGAAATAAATGATGAACAGATGATTGCAGAATATTCCAATAAGGGTATCTGGAAAAGCACGCTAAAAACTATTACACCGGGAGCGCTGCCGGAAACCGTGAACACGGGTTTTAAATTAAGTAAGTATTCCGACTGGGAAGTTACCGATACAAAAATTGTTTATTACCCGGGCGACATCACCCAGTACCGGCTAAAAGTTGAAAAGAACGATCTCCAGAAAAAATATCTCTACTTTAATACAGAAGGAAAATTATTGAGAGATTCCATCACACTATAATCAAGGTGAGCTTACGGCTCCCTTTTTATCGGGTTACCAGTAATAAAAAAGGAGCAGTGTAAAACTGCTCCTTGTATTTAAATTCTGTAATAACAATTACTCTTCTTCATCAAAACTCATTGCTTCCTTCGTCGTCATCAGTAATTCGTATTCTTCTTTGCTACCAACGATCATGTTTTCAAACTCACGCAAACCTGTACCCGCAGGAATGTGGTGACCAGTGATAACATTCTCTTTCAGGCCAAGCATTTCATCTGTTTTACCCTGGATGGCAGCAGAAGATAATACCTTGGTTGTTTCCTGGAACGAAGCAGCAGAAATCCAGCTATGAGTACCCAACGACGCTTTCGTAATACCCAGCAACAACGGTGAAGAAGTTGCAGGTTTAGCATCACGGAATTCAACCAGTTTTTTATCTGCACGACGGAGGATAGAATTTTCTTCTCTCAAATCACGCAGGGTAACAATCTGGCCCGTACGTAACTTGGTGCTTTCTCCGTGGTCTGTAACAACTTTTTTATCGAAGATAAAGTCATTCTCATTGTTGAAGTCCATACGATCTTCTGTATCCCCTTCCAGGAATTTAGTATCGCCGGCATCTTCAATAGTTACTTTACGCATCATCTGGCGAACGATCACTTCAATGTGTTTGTCGTTGATCTTCACACCCTGTAAGCGATAAACCTCCTGTATCTCATTTACAACATACTCTTGTACGGCAAACGGTCCTTTAATAGAAAGAATATCTGCAGGAGCGATCTGACCATCACTCAGCGATGAACCTGCCTTTACGAAGTCACCATCCTGCACCAGTATCTGGCGGCTCAATGGAACAAGGTATTTACGGATCACACCATCTTTAGCTTCAACGATGATCTCACGGTTACCACGCTTGATAGCACCAAATGTTACCACACCATCAATTTCGCAAACCACTGCAGGGTTGCTTGGGTTACGTGCTTCAAACAATTCAGTTACACGTGGAAGACCACCCGTGATATCTTTCAGTTTGCTTAAGATCCTTGGAATTTTCACAAGCACCTGTCCGCTCCTCACCTCTTCGCCTTCATCTACCACGATATGAGAACCAACCGGGAGGTTATAAGATTTTTTGTCTTTACCTTCTACGATGATCGCAGGTAATTTGTTTTTATCTTTTGTTTCAATTACCACTTTTTCACGGTGACCTGTTTGTTCATCCGCTTCATCACGGTAAGTGATACCTTCTAATACGCTTTCAAAATGTATAGTACCATTTCCTTCTGCAACAATTACGTTATTGAACGGATCCCAGGTGCAGATCACATCTCCTTTATTGATCTTCTGACCATCTTTCACATTCAGAATAGAGCCGTAAGGAATATGCATACTGTTCAGCAAACGATCACTCTTCACATCGATGTTTCTGATCTCTCCGGTACGTCCGATAACCACCTGGATCTTTTTACCCTCGTTGTTTTCTGTACTTACTGTACGCAAACCATCGAATTGTAAAGTACCATCAAACTTAGCCAGTAAGGAAGATTCAACTGTAGAAGAACCAGCCACACCACCCACGTGGAAAGTACGAAGTGTAAGCTGTGTACCAGGCTCACCGATAGACTGTGCAGCAATGATACCCACCGCATCACCCCGCTGGGCAAGGATACCGCTCGCAAGGTTTTTACCATAACATCTTACACAAACACCACGCTTGCTTTCGCAGGTCAATACTGAACGGATCTCCACAGTTTCGATACCGCTTTCTTCTACTTTTTTAGCATCTTCAGAACTGATCTCTTTACCGGCAGTGATGATGATCTCATCAGTTACAGGATGGAATACATCATGCAATGAGGTACGACCTTCAATCCTGTCGCTCAATGGTTCAATGATGTCTTCATTATCTTTTAATGCTGAAGTTGCAATACCACGAAGTGTTCCGCAATCTTCATCATTGATCACCACATCCTGCGCCACGTCAACAAGCCTACGTGTTAAGTAACCCGCATCCGCTGTTTTCAAAGCCGTATCCGCAAGACCTTTACGGGCACCGTGGGTTGAGATGAAGTATTCTAATACACTCAAACCATCCTTAAAGTTTGCCAGGATCGGGTTCTCAATGATCTCACTTCCTGATGAACCACTTTTACGAGGTTTAGCCATCAAGCCCCTCATACCACCCAACTGCTTGATTTGTTGTTTAGAACCACGGGCACCAGAATCCAACATCATGTACACCGAGTTGAAACCTTGTTTGTCCGCAGCAAGATCACGGATCAACGTTTCTGTAACACGTGTATCCACACGGCTCCAGATATCAATGATCTGGTTATAACGTTCGTTGTTGGTAATTAAACCCATGTTATAGCTATCCATTACTTCTGCAACTTCAGCCTGGGCATCACTTACCAGTTCATCTTTAATTTCCGGGATGATAAGGTCATTGATATTGAACGACAATCCACCACGGAATGCCATACGATATCCAAGGGTTTTAATATCATCCAGGAACTTAGCAGTAACAGGTACGCTTGTCCATTTAATGATATCACCAATGATCTCTCTTAAATTCTTTTTAGTTAATAAAGCATTGATGAAACCTACTTCTTTTGGAACGTGTTGGTTAAACAATACACGACCAACAGTAGTATCAATCAATTTATTTGTGAGCGTACCGTCATTGTTACGCCAGTTAGCTTTTACTTTAATATTTGCGTGAAGATCGATCTGCTTTTCGTTGTAAGCAATGATCACTTCTTCTGCAGAATAGAAAGACTTTCCTTCACCCTTAACTTTTTCAGTTTCGGTTGATTTTTTACCCTTGGTAATGTAGTACAAACCAAGCACCATGTCCTGTGAAGGAAGGGTGATAGGTGTGCCATTCTGCGGGTTCAGAATGTTGTGAGAAGAAAGCATCAATAACTGGGCTTCCAGAATTGCAGCATTGCTCAATGGCACGTGAACCGCCATCTGGTCACCATCGAAATCGGCGTTGAAGGCCGTAGTTACCAATGGGTGTAACTGAATCGCTTTACCCTCGATCAATTTCGGCTGGAATGCCTGGATCGACAAACGGTGAAGAGTTGGAGCCCTGTTCAACATTACAGGGTGACCTTTCAATATATTTTCTAAGATATCCCAGATGATCGCCTCTTTTTTGTCAACAAGTTTGCGGGCAGATTTTACTGTTTTAACGATACCTCTTTCAATCAGTTTGCGAATAATAAATGGCTTGAACAATTCAGCAGCCATGTCTTTTGGAAGACCGCACTCATGCATCTTCAATTCAGGACCTACAACAATAACCGAACGACCAGAATAGTCAACACGTTTACCAAGTAAGTTCTGACGGAAACGACCTTGTTTACCTTTCAATACATCACTCAATGATTTCAATGCACGTCCACCTTCTGCTTTTACCGCATTTGATTTACGGCTGTTATCAAACAATGAATCGATCGCTTCCTGCAACATCCTCTTTTCATTACGCAAGATTACTTCCGGCGCTTTGATCTCTAACAAACGCTTCAAACGGTTGTTACGGATGATCACACGACGATAAAGATCATTAAGATCCGAAGATGCGAAACGACCGCCATCCAATGGAACCAGTGGACGCAATTCTGGTGGAATTACGGGAATATATTGCATTACCATCCATTCAGGACGGTTATTGATACGGGTATTAGCATCACGGAAACTTTCTACCACGCTCAAGCGCTTTAAGGCGTCTGCCTTACGTTGCTGAGAAGTTTCGTTGGCGGCTGCATTACGAAGATCAAAACTCAGCTGATCAAGATCCAGTCTTTCCAACATGGCGTGAACTGCTTCAGCACCCATTTTGGCAACAAATTTTTCCGGATCTTCATCAGGAAGCATTTGATTTTCTTTTGGCAATGCATCCAGGATGTCCAGGTATTCTTCTTCTGTTAAAAGATCACCGTAGTTCTGCCCTTTATCGGCACGGGTACCCGGGTTGATCACCACGAAACGTTCGTAGTAGATGATGGTTTCTAATTTTTTAGAACTCATGCCCAACAGGTAACCAATTTTATTTGGCAATGATTTGAAGTACCAGATATGCACTACAGGAACTACCAGTTTAATATGTCCCATTCTTTCACGACGCACTTTCTTTTCAGTAACCTCTACACCGCAGCGGTCGCAAACAATACCTTTATAACGGATACGCTTGTATTTACCACAAGCACACTCGTAATCTTTTACCGGGCCAAAAATTCTTTCGCAAAACAAACCATCTCTTTCTGGCTTGTAAGTACGATAGTTGATGGTTTCTGGCTTTAAAACTTCGCCATAGCTTCTCTCCAAAATAGTATCAGGAGAGGCCAAACCAATTGTGATTTGAGAAAACGACGACCTTGGACGATTTTCTTTTTTGAATGCCATATTATACTTTAATAGTTATTATTATGAATTAAGTAGCAATTGTTATCACTGGGTGTATTGTACCCAAAATTATACTTCATAAAGTTGCTCTATTCCTACTTTTAATCAAATTTCAAATCCAATCCTAACCCTCTCAGTTCATGCACCAATACGTTGAATGATTCAGGAATACCGGCTCTTGGTATGTTGTCACCTTTAACGATGGCCTCATATGTTTTAGCCCTTCCGATGATATCATCCGACTTAAGTGTAAGCAATTCCTGCAGGATGTTAGATGCACCATATGCTTCCAGTGCCCAAACCTCCATCTCACCAAAACGCTGTCCACCAAACTGGGCTTTACCACCCAAAGGTTGCTGTGTAATGAGAGAGTATGGCCCGATAGAACGTGCGTGCATTTTATCATCCACCATGTGGTGAAGTTTGATCATATAGATGATACCAACGGTTGCTCTCTGATCGAAACGCTCACCGGTTTCACCATCATATAAATAAGTATGACCAAACTTAGGTAGACCAGCATTGTTGATGTTCTCGTCAATTTCTTCAACAGTAGCACCATCGAAGATCGGCGTTGCAAAACGAACACCTAACTTTTCACCAGCCCAGCCCAGCACTGTTTCATAGATCTGGCCAAGGTTCATCCTTGATGGTACACCCAGCGGATTCAATACGATATCAACCGGCGTTCCATCTTCAAGGAAAGGCATATCTTCCTGGCGAACGATCTTGGCCACAATACCTTTGTTACCGTGACGACCCGCCATCTTATCACCTACTTTCAGCTTACGTTTTACAGCCATGTAAACCTTCGCAAGTTTCAATACACCTGCAGGTAATTCATCACCAATGCTGATGTTGAACTTTTCTCTCTTGTAGCGGCCCAACTCCTCATTGTATTTAATGTTGTAGTTGTGCAACAAGGTATTGATAAGGTCATCGGTTTTTTCATCGCCACTCCATCCTAATGGATTTACGTTTACAAAATCGATGTTGGCTAAGTTTTTAGCATTGAACTTCACACCTTTTCCAATCAGCACTTCACCAAAGTTGTTGCTAACACCCTGGCTGGTTTTATCTTTCAGCAGGGTCTGCAATTTCTGTTGAAGTTGCTCCATGATGATGGCTTCGTTCTGCTCGTGTGTTTTTTCGATCTTCTCCAATAGCGCTTTCTCTCTCACTTTTGCATTCTTATCTTTCTTAGCACGCTGGAACAATTTTTTGTCGATCACCACACCTTCTGTACCACTTGGTGCTTTCAAAGAAGCATCTTTTGCATCACCGGCTTTATCACCAAAGATGGCACGCAACAACTTCTCTTCAGGAGTTGGATCGCTCTCACCCTTCGGAGTGATTTTACCAATAATGATATCACCTTCTTTAATGGCAGCACCAATACGGATGATACCGTTTTCATCAAGGTCTTTGGTAGCTTCTTCACTTACGTTCGGAATATCTGGCGTTAATTCTTCTTCACCCAGTTTTGTATCACGAACTTCTGTTTCAAATTCGCTGATATGAATAGAAGTGAACAGGTCTTCTTTCACCACTTTCTCACTGATAACGATCGCATCCTCGAAGTTGTACCCTTTCCATGGCATGAAGGCTACTTTAAGGTTTCTACCCAGTGCAAGTTCACCACCACGTGTTGCATAACCTTCGGTAAGGAAGTCGCCTTCACTTACTTTCTGACCCTTCACCACCGCAGGACGCAGGTTGATACAGGTTTCCTGGTTAGTACGAACAAACTTGGTGAGTTTATAAATAGTAAGATCATCTTCAAAGCTTACCAGTTGCTGGTTTTCGCTTCTCTTATACCTTACATGAATTTCATTTGCATCCACAAATTCTACCACACCATCGCCATCTGCATGTATCTGGATACGTGCATCTCTTGCAGCCTTACCTTCCAACCCGGTACCTACAATCGGCACTTCAGGGCGGATCAATGGTACAGCCTGGCGTTGCATGTTTGATCCCATCAAGGCACGGTTGGCATCATCATGCTCCAGGAACGGGATCAATGAAGCACTCAAACCAACAATCTGGTTTGGCGCAACGTCCATGTATTCCACTTCGTCTTTCGGAAGGATCGGGAAGTCACCTGTTTGACGACTCTTGATCATATCTTCTACGAAGTTTCCTTTTTCATCCAGGTCAATATTTGCCTGTGCGATCTTGGCTGTATCTTCTTCTTCCGCACTCAGGAAAGTGATTTTCTTCATATCTACTTTACCCTCGTTCACTTTACGATAAGGTGTTTCGATAAAGCCCATCTCATTGATCTTCGCATGTACGCAAAGCGTAGAGATCAAACCAATGTTCGGACCTTCCGGAGTTTCAATCGTACAAAGACGACCGTAGTGTGAATAGTGTACGTCACGAACCTCGAAGCCTGCTCTTTCACGACTCAAACCACCGGGCCCGAGCGCTGAGATACGACGCTTGTGAGTGATTTCAGACAATGGATTCGTTTGATCCAGGAACTGAGATAACTGAGACGTACCAAAGAATGAGTTGATAACAGAAGATAATGTACGAGCATTGATCAGATCAACCGGTGTAAATACCTCGTTGTCTCTTACGTTCATTCTTTCACGAATGGTACGAGCCATACGAGCCAAACCAACACCGAACTGAGCATACAACTGCTCACCCACGGTACGAACACGACGGTTGCTTAAGTGATCGATATCATCTACCTCAGATTTACCATTGGTTAATTGAACCAATGTTTTAATGATGGCGATGATATCATCTTTTGTCAATACTTTTTTCTCGATAGGGAAGTTCAAACCAAGACGACGGTTGATCTTGTAACGACCAACTTCACCCAGGTCATAACGCTTATCAGAGAAGAATAATTTATCAATGATACCACGTGCAGTTTCATCATCCGGAGCATCAGCACCACGCAATTGCTTGTAGATATGCTGAACCGCTTCCAGTTCACTGTTAGAAGTATCTTTATTAAGTGTGTTGTAAATGATGGCGTAATCACCGCTCACTTCTTCTTTCTGAATGAAAACAGATTTTACATCCATTTCCAGAATCATGGTGATATTGCTATCATCCAAAACGGTATCCCTTTCCAGGATCACTTCATTTCTTTCGATAGACACTACTTCACCGGTATCCTCATCCACAAAGTCTTCTACCCATGTACGCAGTACACGTGCAGCGAGGCGCTTGCCGATATGTTTTTCTAAAGTTTTACGATCTGCTTTTGCTTCATCAGCCATACCAAACAGTTCAAGAATGTCCTTATCTGTTTCGTAACCGATAGAACGCAACAAAGTAGTTACAGGAAACTTCTTCTTACGATCGATATAAGCAAACATCACATTGTTGATGTCTGTTGCAAACTCCATCCAGGCTCCTTTGAAAGGAATAACCCTGGCTGAGTAAATTTTTGTTCCGTTAGGGTGAATGCTCTGCCCGAAGAATACACCTGGTGAACGGTGCAACTGGCTTACCACTACCCTTTCTGCACCATTGATAACAAAAGTACCACGAGGTGTCATGTAAGGAATATTTCCTAAGAACACATCCTGTACAATTGTTTGGAAATCCACGTGCTCTTCATCATTACAACTCAGGCGGAGCTTAGCTTTTAAAGGCACCGCATAAGTCAGCCCTCTTTCAATACACTCATCTAATGAATAACGTGGAGGATCTACGAAATAATCCAAAAACTCCAGTACGAAAATGTTACGGGTGTCGGTAATAGGAAAGTTTTCCTTGAACACACGAAACAGCCCTTCATTGTTACGTTTGTCGGGGGTAGTTTCTAACTGGAAAAAATCTTTAAATGATTGAATTTGGATACCTAGCAAATCGGGTTGCTCCGCTATCAGTTCAACTTTTCCGAAATTGATACGTTTAGCAGCTGTTGATTTTGTTGCAGACATATTGTAATTAAAACGTTTTAAAGTGCGTGAGCCCTGTATTTCGGGGTGGTTTGGAACCAACTTGTGCCACTAACCCGAAATTAAAGGACGGCAAAGGTAGGCAATTCTGACCAATCAACTAATGAAAAATGCTAAATTTTTAGGGCTTGGCAGGAATTTTGAGGTTGGGGGCAATATTTCATATTATATTTTTACCTCAGTTAAGTTAGTCCCGGTGTCTTTTCTGGAGCTATAATGTTGAAATATTTATTTTGCCAGCTCGCTGCAATGGTTATTTTTGATACTTAAATCAAAACTAATTAATCAAGTGAAAAAATTAACCTTATCCCTGGTTGCGTGCCTTGCCATGCTGTTTTCTTTTGCCCAAAACGCCGATAAAATGGTGAAACATTCAGGGCAAACCCTCGACGTTAAAATTGTAAAAGTGGGTGAAACTACCATTACTTACAAATATCCCGGCGAAGATGCAGAACAGACTATCGGTAAGTACGCAGTGGCGAAAATTACCTATGGTAGCGGTCGTACAGAAGACATTTCTGAAAAAGTAATTGTAAGCGGTAAAAGCGACTGGGAATCAGTTGTGATCTTTACCGATGCATCTGAAGCCCTTGGTCTTAAAAAAGGCGAAGAAGTAAGAGGCAAAACCTCTGGTATGCTGTCTTACCACACGGCCGGTTCAGCAGACAAAAAGGCGACACGCAAAATTAAAGAAGAAGCTGCTGAAGCAGGCGCTCCTTTTATTTTAATGACTGCTGATAAGTCTGATGGATTTGGTGTTAAACAATCTATCAAAAAAGGAATCTTATACACTTACAAATAATTAGCTGGGTGTAAAATGTTTAATAAAGGGCTGCCAACAAAAGGCAGTCCTTTTATTTTGAATTATAAGGAAGATTAACCGAAGTCCATATCTTCACTCCAGGCTACCAACTTAAACAATCCCGGCACTCATCTCTCATCACTCATATCCCCTCTCTCGCACAACCTCCCATCCTTACAAACGCCTGTGGGCTATCGACTATGAACTATCGACTATGAACTATGAACTACCCCGCCTTCCATTCAACTTCACCAGCACCGTAGCCCCCGTAGCGTCCGGGGTATAATAAGGCATGATCGTTAGGTTCTGATTCTTTCTGTTTTTGTGTAAATGCGGGATCAAGATGCCCGATAGAACACCCACTGGTATCCCGGCCATTAGATCCGTAGGAAAGTGCTGCCCTCCTTCCATTCTGAGGTAACCTGTGGTAAGCGTTGCGGCGCCCGCCAGGGTATATAAAATCCACTTGCCCTTCATGTTGGGATGATAGTCCGTATACACTTTAGCCATAAAAAAGGTTGAGGTTGCTACTAACGCCGGATGCCCGGAAGGAAATGAATTTCGGGCTCCTCCTCTTCTGCGGGTGTCCATATCCACATTGTCATTATAAGCCAGGGGCCTAAATCTGCCTGCGATCATCGAGGCCGAGGTATATACCACCCCGGTCACCGCCATTGCTTCCAGGTAGAGTAATCCTACCTGGTGGCCATCATTCCTGATCTTTTTATCCAGCAGCAATATCAACGGGGCCGGCATCGAACCATAGAAAAACTTATCGCTGAGCTCTTTTGCCTTCAGGTCATACTTACGGGTATAAGGGCGATCGAGGGAATTCACATCATTTGGATCCAGGGCGAGTATTTCCGCTTCTGGCACCTTATCTCTACCGTATATTTTACTGAAGCCATATAAAGTCCAGCCGATGCCAGCAAGGGTAATCGGTACATCTATGCCGTATTTAATTTTATAAACGTCGTTGTTGATTTTTATTTTGGGCTTTTTTACGGAATCAACAGGGGCTTCCAGCACATTAATCAACAGCCCGGTAGAATCTACCTGGCAAAAGGAAACGGAGGTAAGAAGTGTACAAACCACGCTCGTCATCATCTGTCTAAACATAAATAGTCTTTTAGCCTATCTACGCAATTACTATACCTCTGGTATTTTAAGGGTGATATGCTATTGTAAACCTGTCGGTTGTGGAGCATATTACTCAAATACAAAGGCCGAAGATTTCTCTCCGG
>CBFGLL010000043.1:0-13200 GCA_965649585.1 uncultured Chitinophagaceae bacterium
GCACCAGTAAAATGGATGTAGAGAAATACTACCATACGGCTGATGATGAAATAGAAACACTGGACCTGGCGAACATGGCAGAGATCATTAAAGCCATTGCGGTCAGCAGCAAGGGAATTGTAAGCGGAAAAGAAACGCCATCGAGGGTAGAGCCGCTGAAAAGATAATTAATTAAACATTGCTTCTGCAATTGCCACACTTTCCGGTTTGCCTACATCAACAAGTTTATCGCCCGTGTGATCATACCCGTAAATGGGATGCTCTGCTGCCAGGCTGAGATAGGTGTCGATCAATGAAAATTTGCCTCTTTGTGGTATATGATCAAACACCGACTGATCAAAAACCACCACGCAACTATAAGCAAGCGGAGTAAGATCCGGCTTATAAATAGCTATTCGTTCTTCTCCGGTTGCATTATTTCTCCAGCCGCATAGGCGCTCCGTTTCATCAAATAACAGGTTGCGGGAACTTTTGCGGTTAGTTACTCCAAAACTGATCAACCCTTTTTTGTCCTTATGAAAATCGAGGAGCTGTTGAATATTCAGGTTGGTCAAAAAATCTGCATTCAATGTAATAAATGGTTCTGTATCCCTTAGCATGTCACGGGCTTTCCATAAACCGCCACCCGTTTCTAATACTTCATCCGTTTCATCGCTGATAATAATATTGCTCCCCCAGCCATCATTTTTTTCTACAGCCGCAATAATCTGGTCAGCAAAATGATGAACGTTTACTACCACTTCGGTAATATTATATTGCTGCAGGTATTCAATATTCCTTTGCAGCAGGCTTTTCCCATTTACCATGGCAAGCGCTTTCGGGTGTTTATCTGTCCATGGCTTGAACCTTGTACCCAGCCCCGCAGCAAAAATCATTGCTTTCATAATAATTAATAAGGAATGAATTTATTTTACCCAATTTTCCCTGTTGTTGTGCAGCAATTCTATCCGCACTTTAAACTTATTTTTTAAATGTCGTGCCAGGGCTTCGGCAGCATACACGCTCCTGTGCTGGCCACCGGTGCAACCAAAGTTTACCATTAAAGATGCAAAACCTCTTTCAATATAATTGGCTACGGTGGTATCTACAAGATCAAAAACGCTATTAAGAAACACGGGCATCTTTGTTCTTTGTTCTAAAAAATCTTTCACCGACTTATCCAGCCCTGATAATTTTTTGTATTCATCAAACCTGCCTGGGTTTAAAATTCCCCGCATATCAAATACAAATCCTCCACCATTCTCACTCACGTCGGCCGGTATTCCTTTTTTGTACGAAAAACTATTGATGGTTACAACCAGCGCTGTGTTTTCGGTAGCCTGCACTGGGGTAAACTGCTCAATGATCTCATCGCTCACGCAAATATTCAACACTTTCTTAAATTCCGGCACCACTAAACCCACATCATGGTGCTGAATAAACCATTTGATATTCTGTAGGGCCAGTGGGATACTGGTTAAAAACTGTGCTTTTCTTTCAAACAATCCCCTGAATCCATATGCACCCAACACCTGTAGCAAACGAATGAGGACATAACCATAATACTGGCTTCTGAACAAATTCCTGTTAAGGTCGCAGTTCACCATTTTTTCAAAAGCATTCATATAATCTTCCAGCAAATTCTCTTTCCATTGCTGCGTAAGATTTGCCCTTGCCTGCCATAACAGCGAAGCCACATCGTATTGCGGGGCACCATTCATACCACCCTGGTAGTCGATAAAATGCAGTTCGCCACCTTCAGAAACCATGATATTCCTGCTTTGGAAATCACGGAACATAAAATATTTGTATTCTGTATGAGAGAGGTAATTGCTTAATGCCTCAAAATCATCTATCAGTTTTTGTTTATCATAGGGCCGGGCCAGGGCATCTAAAAAATAATATTTAAAATACAGGAGATCGGCCATAATGGCTTGTTTACCAAATTCAGAATTGGTGAGGCACCTTGAATAATCAATTACTGCATGCGCTTTTACCTGCAACTCTGCAAGGCGGTATAAACTATTTTTATATAACCCGTACACGTTATCTGAAAAGCCTTCCGTCTCCAGGTGATCAATCAGGCTTACATTTCCAAAATCTTCCTGTATATAAATTGTTTTATCTGCATTTACACAATACACATTGGCCGTTGGCAAATCTTCATCCCTGAATTTTTCGGAAAAGTAAATAAAGGTTTCGTTTTCCTTCACGTTGTCACCATAAGTGGCAATAAATGATTTTCCATTTGTATGTATCCTGAAATAATGCCTGTCGCTGCCGGCCTGCGGAAGTTTATCGATGGCAGTGATTTCAGATGGATCGTACTGCGCAAAAAGATCTTTTATTTGTTGAATGATATACTGCATAGTGGATGAAGTTGGTAAAAATAAAGTTTTTTAAGCAGCTACAGCGGATATGATAAAGGCGGCAAAATTTAGCCATAGCTTTGTTCAAATTACCCGGTTATGAAATTTTTTGCAGGCCTGGCCATAGGGATGTGTCTCCTTGCTTCCTGTTCTTCATCAAAAAGAGCGCATGAGCCTGGCGGCCCCGTACCCGTACAAGTTTCCCGCCTTGAAGTGCTGGATGAGTATAGTATCCGGCACAAGATGCCGTACCAGGGCACTGTCCTGGGTGGCTTATCCGGCATTGACTATGATTCTGTCAACAATAAATATTATATAATTAGTGATGATCGCTCCGACATTAATGCTGCCAGGTTTTATACGGTAAACATCAATTTAAAAAATGACCAGGTAGATACCGTGGTATTTATTTCATCTCACCCATTGCTGAGTCCTGCAGGAACTAGTTTTCCATCGCACCGCAAGTACCCGCAACTAAGCCCCGATCCTGAGTCTATTCGTTTTAATTACAGCAGCAAAAATTTAATATGGACCAGTGAAGGTGGGAGGCAACAAAAAGATGGCGTGGAAATACTTCAGCATCCGTTTATTTATGAGATGGATAGCAGTGGCCGGTTCCTGGACAGTTTTTTTATTCCTGGAAATTTAAAGATGAAGACTGGTAATAAAGGACCCAGGCGAAATGCAGCATTTGAGGGAAGTAGTTTTGCTAACAACAATGAACTCCTGTTCGTGAGTTGTGAAGAACCGCTGCTCCAGGACGGGCCCGCGGCTGCTGTAAATATGGCCGGGGCACTCACCCGCATCACTAAGTTTGATACAAAATCTAAAAATGCCATTGCGCAATTTGTTTACCCGCTCGAAGCCATTGCCCATGCCCCAAAGCCTGCAGGCGCTTTTGCTGTAAACGGAATTTCAGAAATACTTGCTTTAAACGAACAACAACTGCTGGTTGTAGAAAGATCATTTTCCACCGGGCGACTGATTAACAGCATTAAAATATTCCTGGCCGATTTTAGCAACGCCAGTAACGTTTTGAATAAATTTTCGCTCTCCAAAAACAAGTCATTCAAACCGGCAGCAAAAAAACTATTGTTCAACTCCGACGATCTCAACAGGTATTTTGATAACGTGGAAGGAATATGTTTTGGGCCGCGGCTTTCAAATGGCAACCGGACGCTTTTACTCATTGTTGACGATAATTTTAATCCACTGCAAAAAACGCAGCTTTTTTTACTGGAACTGGTTCCCTGATTTAATCACCATTTTATTGTTCCCACTTCAACGTAACCCCACTGGCCATCCATCTGAACATGTTGAATTTCGATCTTTTGGCCTGGTCGCTGGTAATTTTTGAAAACAATTATCCTTGAATAACCCGGCCTGTGATGTCCACGATAGGTTGACTCTACAATCCTGTATGTACCCTTGTAAGCACTTTTAATAAAAATCTCGTTCTCATGAGTGAACAAATTTTCATCCCTCTTGTTCGAATAATTATGATAAAAACCAATGGTAGCACCTCCCGGCAACCCGATAGTAAAATCACTCTCGTAAACTGAATTAGAGCCCATCGTAATATACAGGTCGGCCGGGTAATCCTTTATCACGGATGGATGCACTTTTGAAAGATCCAGCTGATACCTATGCAAAGAAATCAGCGCATTTATTTCATTTAAAACAAGTTGTTTGAGATTATAGCTATAATAATAAGATTCTTCATTCAAGATTTTTAGATAACTGTTTAGGGCAAGTTGATACTGGCCAGCCTGGAAATAACAGAGGGCAAGATCTTTTTGTAAAAATGCATTCTTGCTGTTATTGCTGATAGCCTGCTTATACAATTCAATTGCCGGCAAAAATTCACCCCAGCTTTCCAGTATGTATGCGGCACCTTGCAGCAGCATCTCATGCGCAGCGCCCATCTCAATACCTTCGTCCAATACCTGCCGGGCTTCCTTCTTAAAATTATTTTTATAAAAAAGTTCAGCAACGTCGAGGTAAAAAGCCGGGTTATAAACCTGGTTAATTTTTTGCCTTTTATATTCAGCCAGGAATTTACCCCTGCCTGCCTTCTTGATTTCCTCCAGGTATTCAATATCTTCCACATCAGATAGGCGATATGGCCAGGAGTGATTATAGTAAGAATAATTTCTTTTTGCTTTTTTTGTATTAATTACTATTGCCCCATTGCCCCCCTCCGGGCCAAACAATGCTGTGGCAGCAGGCCCTTGAAGTACCGTAATATCCTCGATGTCATCAGGGTTAATTTCGTTTGAGGATGGCATCACCGTTCCATTTACTACATACAATGCACCCACTCCATTGGATAAGGTATTTTCCCCACGCAGGCGTATTGTAGCACTTCGGCCCAAAGCTGCAGCAGACTGACTACGCACCTGGAGGCCCGCAACTTTACCAGCAAGGGCATTATTAATGTCAGTTCCCCTTACTACGTTCAACTCCTCCGCCCTCACTGTTTGAACATTGCTGGCAACAGAACGTGCTGTCCTCTTAGTATTGAAAGCACTGGTTACAACAACCTCCGCAATGGTATTATCACCTGCAGATTTGCCAGTATTTGCCATTTTAATGGGTTGCTGAGTAGCAGTTCCTGAAGCAGTGGAAGCAATCGCTTCCGATCGAATCGTTGTTTTTCCATTTCCACTTGCCGGTAATGGCCTTTTAACATTGGCCCAGCTTGCCTTCTGTTGAAGTCTATTTAAATCATAAACGCCTGGCTCAGTTATAGAATTTAACATAATCTCCTTTTTTCTATGCGTCGTACTGTAAACATAATTTAGTTCCCGGCATTGATCTTCCAACTCTTTAGGCGGTTCAATTCTATACCTTATATAATCTTCAATTCTTTCTAACACAATAAACGCTGTGCTACTCGTAACAATTTTATTCTCGATTCCAAAAACCAGCAGCTCTCTCCATGTGCCGGAGGTTTTTAATTTCTCGTACGCATTAAGCATTTCAAGTAGTTCCATCGTCTTCAAAGCCGTGTCATTCATCTGCGGCGAATGAAAATGATATGTTTTTGTAGTCATAAGGTTATTCCCAAAACTGAGCTGTACCTGCCCGGGGTATTCTCCGGTGACAAATACCTGTTGCCCCTTAATTGGTAGCGATTGATCGATATTGATGTTTTTACCGTTTGAGCTTACTTTATATAACATCTGTTCGCCCATCCTTGAAAAGTAAACTGCGGAGTCCACCCTTTTCGAACCAAGATTTATAACAGTCCCGCCACTCCATTCTGTTATTTTTTTCGGGATTACAATATTATAAGAAGCCGTACTAATTACCCAATGCACTTGTGCAGAACCCTGCTTCACCTCTTTATTTCCTCTTGTATGCATGGCGTCTGAAAACACAAGAGCAGTTGGTGATTGTAATGTTGAAAAATCCAAAACACCAATGTCTGTTGAACCGGAAAATTCCAGGCGCCGTAGCAGCTGCTCAACCTTTGTAAATCCCCCTGCTCCTACATTGAAATTGGACCGGAAATGCAGCGAATTATTAAAGCTGTATAACTCTATTTCTTTTATCCCATTCTGGTAAACGTAGTTTCGCAGAAAATTGATCTCTTTTTCGATATCCCGCAAATGAGCAGAAGAAGAAATATCCCAGAAAACTGCCACTTTATCCTGCTGGTTTGAGTAATACCGGGGCACGTCATGAAAGAGCCGTAAGGCAAATTTTTTGCCCGATGTTCCTGTTATGAGGTGTTCATCATTTTCATTTAATGCTATGCTGAATTGCAGGTTTTGTTTAAGCCCTGGTTTTACTGCCTCGTAACTCAATGATGAAACCGCTGCGACCCTGTTAAAAAAGTGTCCCCGAAGAATTCCATTCTCTACCCTGGGATAGAGCTTACCACCATTCACCTTCACATCAACGTACAGTTTTTCAACAGAGTCAAAAAAATTCAATGGTAATTCATACAGGAGTTTTGTTTCAAAAGGCTTAAGTATTTCCACAATGGTGAAAGTTATTTTTCGTGTGCCCCGTGGAGTAAATGGATAAATATTTAACCGATAATGATCATCTCCCTGCATTTGTAACAAAGCAGGATCAACTCTCTTTCCCACAATAGAATTATAGGCGTTGCTGGCTTTCCATTTTTCTTCAATAGATCCATCACGGAATTTCCCTTGCAGGTCTAGTTGGAAAGCGGTTATCACCTGCCCGGGGCGTAGGGAAAAATATTCCACCCCTTCTATTTCAATTTCCTTTGTATTCTCATATTCTAACTCTACATATGTTCGGGCCACAAATGCGTTTGCCTCAATTTTAATGACACAGGATTTCGCCTTCATCGGCTGATCCAAAGCTCTTGGTGCCTGGGCATAAACATGAAGAACCAGCGAAATCATTAGCAGGCTGAATAGTAGCTTTCTCATAATATTACAGTTGTAGTGAGTACATGCATCGTGGAGGATGCTTTACATAATCCCTAACTGAATGAGGTTATAAAATTCAAAATTGCTGCTTATTGAAATTTTATTTTCAAATGCAGCGTTTTAATAATTTTAGCAATCGCACTTAACCTACATTAAGTTGCATCAGCATCCGCAGCTGTATTTTTGTGCTATTAAAACAAAGCATATGGAACTAGGAATAGGAATGTTTGGCGACCTGGCAATTGATCCAAAAACGGGAACACCCGCAGACGCAAAAAGTAAATTGAAAGAAATTTTAGAAGAGATAAAACTGGCAGACGAAGTGGGCCTGGATGTATTTGGGTTAGGTGAGCACCACCGCCCGGATTATGCGGTGTCGTCTCCTGAAATTGTATTAGCGGCAGCAGCAGCCATTACAAAAAATATAAAACTCACCAGCACGGTTACCGTGTTGAGTTCCGCAGAACCTGTAAAAGTGTACCAGGATTTTGCAACGATAGACCTTATCAGCAATGGCAGGGCAGAAATTGGCGTGGGTCGTGGAAGCTTTATTGAATCTTTTCCTTTATTTGGTTATGACTTAAAAGACTACAACCAGTTGTTCGAAGAAAAACTGGACCTCTTACTCCAGATTAATAACAAGGAACTGGTGAACTGGAAGGGAAAACTACGTGCACCTTTGGTAAATCAAACCGTATATCCAAGAGCCACTAATGCCGGCAAACTGCCGGTGTGGATTGCTGTAGGTGGCACACCCGAATCTGTAGTGAGAGCCGCCAAACTAGGGCTGCCACTCATTATTGCCATTATTGGCGGCTTGCCTAAGCAGTTTAAACCATTGGTACAATTATACAAGGAGCAATACCTGGCAAATGGCCACGACATGGATAAAATGCAACTTGGTATTCACTCCCACACTTTCCTGAGTGATGAAACAAGTGTGACAGATGGCTATTTTAAAGATTACGCTGCGCAGATGGACCGCATCGGGCGAGACAGGGGATGGCCTCCGTACAGCAAAGCGCAATATGAGGGTGGCCGTTCAAAGGAAGGTGCATTATTCATCGGTGATGCGAATGAAGTGGCTGACAAAATTTTGTACATGCATGAATTATTCGGCATTACCCGTTTTGTAGCACACATGGATGTAGGGGCGCCAGATCATAAACTTATGATGAAATCGATTGAATTATTTGGAAATAAAGTAGCGCCGATTGTAAGAAAAGCACTGGCGAAATAATAACAGTTTTACAAGGAAAAAGAACTAATAATTTTCATGTTGTGGTCATAAACACAGACCTTTGCGGCATCAAATTATTGCTTCTTTTTTAATCGTTTTTATGGACGATTTCCTCGCAGCCCGATCGCAAATGGCCATGTCGCTTGGCTTTCACATCATTTTCGCTTGTGTAGGTATGGTGATGCCTTTTTTCATGGCGATATCACATTATAAGTATTTAAAAACAGGCGACCCTATCTATCGTGGACTTACAAGAGCATGGAGCAAGGGAGTAGCGATACTATTTGCAACGGGTGCGGTGTCGGGCACCATGTTATCTTTTGAACTGGGATTGCTCTGGCCGAAATTTATGGAGCATGCCGGGCCGATATTCGGAATGCCATTTTCATTAGAAGGAACGGCATTTTTTATTGAAGCCATCGCCCTGGGCTATTTTTTGTACGGCTGGGAAAAATTCAATAAATGGTTTCATTGGTTTACAGGTGTAATCGTTGGTGTTAGTGGCCTGGCTTCTGGAATATTAGTTGTGGCGGCCAATGCCTGGATGAACAGCCCGGCTGGTTTCGATTATGTTGATGGCAAATACCTGAACATCGATCCCATCAAAGCCATGTTTAACCCGGGCTGGTTTTCTCAATCCTTACATATGGTGATCGCTGCTTTTGCTGCTACCGGCTTTGCAGTAGCAGGCGCCCATGCGGTGATGATCATGCGGAAAAAGAATATTGAATTTCATACGAGGGCGTTTAAGATTGCTGCTACCTGTGCCTGTGTTGCAGCATTACTTCAACCCTTAAGCGGAGATCTGTCCGCCAAATTTGTTGCAAAAACGCAGCCGGCAAAACTGGCAGCCATGGAAGCACATTTTGTTACTGAAGAAAAAGCTTCTCTCATCATCGGTGGAATCCCGAATGAAAAAACAGGCGAAGTAAAATATGCGATCAAGCTACCGGGTATGTTGAGTTTCCTTGCCCACGGCGATTTTCAAACACCGGTTACAGGATTGAATGATATTCCGAAAGAAAATCATCCACCTGTTGCCATCACGCATTATGCATTTCAAATTATGGTGGGACTGGGCATGATCTTGTTCTCCATTGCCATCATCTATTTCATTGCATTATTTAAAAAGAAAAGCTGGATGCAGTCGAAATGGTTACTTAAACTTTTTGCCTTCTCCATTCCACTCGGTTATATCGCCCTGGAAGCAGGATGGGTTGTGACAGAAGTTGGTCGCCAACCCTGGATCATTTATAATGTGATGCGAACAAAAGATGCAGTTACGCCGATGCCTGGCATCGCTTATTCTTTTTACATTTTTACCGCTGTATTTATTTCGTTATCTGCCATTGTTATTTTCTTGCTGCATCGGCAAATGCAGATGGTGGGAAAACTCTATGATCCAACAGATCCTAATTATCAACCTAAAAAACCAATAACATGACACTGGTAGTAATTGGTTTTTTATGGGCTTCTATCTGTTTATACCTTTTGCTGGGTGGTGCAGACTTTGGAGCAGGCATCATTGAGTTGTTTACGGGCAAAAAGAATGAACATTACGTAAAACAACAAATGTATAAAGCGATGGGGCCCATATGGGAAGCAAATCATATGTGGCTCATCATTGCGATTGTGATATTGTTTGTCGGCTTCCCGGCAATTTATGCAGCAGTATCTACCTACCTGCATATTCCATTAGTATTAATGCTGCTTGGCATTATGGCAAGAGGAACAGCTTTTACTTTCCGGCATTATGATGCGGTGAAAGATGACTGGCAACATGTGTACAATAAAGTATTTAGAATTAGCAGTCTGGTGACTCCTCTATTTCTTGGGATCATTGCAGCCAGTACGGTTTCTGGCGCCATCAACAAAACCGAAACAGATTTTTTAAGCGCTTATGTATTCAGCTGGTTAAATTTTTTCAGCATTAGCGTAGGATTATTTACGGTAGCTATCTGCGCTTACCTCGCTGCAATCTTTGTAATAGGAGAAATTGAAAATGATGAAGCGCATGTAAAATATTTTACCAGAAAATCGAAGGAAGCAATCTTATTAGTTGTTTTTGCCGGAGCTTTGGTTTTCGTAGCTGCTTACATCTCAAAAATTCCATTACTTGGGTGGATATTCGAAGGCCCGATCGGTTTCGTTGCAATCATTTCCGCTAGCCTGTCGCTAATCATCTTATTCTTAAATTTTAATAAGAACCGCCCAAACTTATTAAGGATGCTGGCTGGCTTCCAGGTAGTGATGATATTGGTTGCTGCAACCTATTCGCATTACCCCAACCTTGTTTTATTCAATGATGGATCATATCTATCCCTTATCGAACATGCCGGCAGTGAAAAAACGATGGAAACACTTGGCTGGGCCTTACTGTTAGGTAGTGTTTTAATACTTCCTTTCCTCGGTTATCTTCTTTACTCCTTCAAACACAAAGAAGATTGATCAGATTTGCTTTAAAAGCTGTGGCTTCTTGTTATACACCTGCATTACAAACTCACCAAAAATGGTATTCGCCCAGGCAAACCAACTCCTGGTGAAATTCTTCGGATCGTCTTTATGAAATGACTCATGCATAAAACCTGTGTCGCCGTGCGTTTTGATCAACATTTGTAAACAGCTTCTTATTTCTGCATCACTGCTGCTCGTCAACCCCCGCATGATAATGCTTAAAGGCCATATCATATCAAGCGCTACATGCGGACCGCCTACTCCTTCAGCGAATTTACCTTTGAAAAAATAAGGGTTAGAGGTTGATAGAATGAACTTTCTGGTGTTGATATATACTGGATCATTTGCAGGCATCGAGTCTAAATAAGGCATCGATAATAAACTCGGTACATTAGCATCATCCATAAATAAATAATTGCCGAAGCCATCTGTTTCGAATGCGTATATCTTTCCGTAAACAGGATGATTGGCAGTTGCGTATTTTTTCAAGGCAGTTTCTACTTCATTCGCCATGTCGCTACATTCTTTTGCCAGCGCTCCATTCAAATGTATAGAGCCTACCATTTCTGCCGCCTGCTTTAATGATGTAACTGCAAAGTAGTTCGACGGGATCAGGAAGGGATAAGTCGTTGCATCATCACTTGGCCTGAAAGAGGAACAGATCAACCCCACCGGTTTTACAGGGTTGCCGTAACCGCCCAATGTTAATGTATCCAGTGGCTGCGTAGTGTTTCTCTGAAATTTGTAAGGCCCTTTATCTTTTTTCCGCTGCTGCTCCCTGAAGGTTTTTACGATCAGTTTGATTGCCTGTCGCCAACTTTCACCAAAAGGTTCTGTATCGCCGGTTTTTTTCCAGTAATGATAAGATAGGCGAATTGGATAGCAAAGCGAATCTATTTCCCATTTGCGTTCATGCACGCCGGGCTTCATTTCTGTTCGGTCACTTTTCCATTCGCTTACGTGGCTGGCATCTTTGTAATGCGCATTCGCATAGGGATCATGGTGGATATATTTCGTTTGCCGACGGATCACCCCTTCTACTAACTTTTTCAATTTCTCATCCTTATGGATCAAAGAGAGATAGGGCCACACTTGTGCGGTACTGTCTCTCATCCACATCGCATCAATATCCCCGGTTATGATATAAGTATCGGGTAACCCATTTTCTTCACTGTAAAACACTGTTGTATCCAGTGTATTGGGAAAACAATTCTCAAACAACCAGGCCAGCTCTTTATTGCTGATAGCCTTTTTCATATTAGCAATCGTCTCTTCAACAGCTGTACTGGTGAAATGCCTTTTATCTACTGGCGGACGTCTAGAAGCAAAATCATTAAAGCCACCCGCAAATAAATTTTGATTCAATAAAAAACCAGCACTCAATAAAGAACTGATTTTGATAAAGTCTCTCCGCTTTGTCATGTTTATTTATTTACTCATGGAGAATGGGTAAGCAGCTTTTTGTGTACCTCTCAATTTATTCGGCGTCGGCGCCATCATATAGTTCATCGTCGCACCTTTCGTAAGATCAAAATGATTCACCCAGTTATAATCATGCTTTTTGCCATTAACTAAAAGACTGTTCACGTACATATTTTTATCACTACTGTTGGGTGCATTGATCACAATTTGTTTTCCGTTATCTAATTGTATTGTTGCCTTCGTAAATAATGGCGTGCCCAAAACGTACTGATCAGATGCGGGAGTAACAGGATAAAATCCTAAAGCGCTGAACACATACCAGGCGCTGGTTTGCCCATTGTCTTCATCGCCACAATAGCCATCGGGTGTTGGCTTGTATAATTTATTCATCGCTTCCCTTATCCAGTATTGCGACTTCCACGGCTGGCCTGCATAATTATATAGATACAACATATGTTGAATCGGCTGGTTGCCATGTGCATATTGTCCCATATTCATAATCTGCATTTCACGGATCTCATGGATGGTACCACCATAATAACTATCATCAAATACGGGCTCCATTACAAAAACACTATCCAGCATCTGCACAAAATCTTTATTGCCACCCATCAGGTTTTTCAAGCCCTCGATATCCTGGAACACACTCCAGCTATAATGCCAGCTATTGCCTTCCGTAAAAGCATCACCCCATTTAAATGGACTGAAAGGGGATTGAAAATTTCCATCCTTATTTTTCCCACGCATTAGTTTACTTTCTTTATCAAAAAGATTTCGATAGTTCTGGCTACGTTTTAAATAAAGATCAATCTCTGATTTTGGCTTGCCTAATTTTTTTCCAAGTTCTGCAATGCAAAAATCATCATAAGCATACTCCAACGTTCTTGCTGCATTCTCATTGATCTTAACATCGTAAGGAACATAACCCAGCGTGTTGTAAAATTCTACGCCCTTTCGTCCCACAGCGGCCAAAGGACCTTCATTATTTGCACCATGCTTTAATGCTTCGTACAATATTTCAATATCATAACCACGCAGTCCTTTAATATATGCATCAGCCACTACCGATGCAGAGTTATTCCCTATCATTACATTTCTGTAACCCGGGCTGCTCCACTCGGGCAACCAACCACCTTCTTTATAATCGTTGATCAACCCCTGCTGCATCTCCACATTGATAGAAGGATAAACAAGATTTAAGAAAGGATATAAAGCACGGAATGTATCCCAGAAACCGGTGCCGGCAAACATATATCCCGGCAGTGTTTTGCCATTGTATGGACTATAGTGAATAATAGAATTATCTTTTGCAATCTCATATTGC
>CBFGLL010000044.1:0-12101 GCA_965649585.1 uncultured Chitinophagaceae bacterium
CTGCCACATTTAATGAAGATCTTCCGCATTCTGTAAAAATGGATGGACCTGAAGTACTCAATTTTTTACCCGAACAAAGCAGCCAGCCAGATGTGTTAAGAATTCACACAGTGCTTAGCCCGGAAAAAGATAAACTGGATAGCCTGCTACAACTCTTATGTTATACAGGCAACACTTCTACCATCGTTTTTTGCAATCACAGGGATGCGGTGGAAAGAGTAAGTGATTTTTTAGCTGACCAGGGAATTGTAAATGTGTTTTACCATGGTGGTATGGAGCAGCATGACCGTGAAGTAGCTTTGTGCAAGTTCAGGAATACCAGCTCGGATATACTTGTAACAACGGACCTTGCCAGCCGGGGTTTAGACATCGCCAATATCCGCAACATCATTCATTATCACCTTCCACAGGATGAGGCGGCGTTTACGCACCGCAACGGCCGCACGGCCCGCATGAACGCTACCGGCAATGTATATGTACTGTATAGTGAAGAAGAAAAACTGCCGGAGTACATAACAACCAACGCAACAGTATTTGAAATGCCCGAAAGATTGTCGTTACCCGATAAACCCAAATGGAGCACTTTATTTATTGCTGCGGGCAAAAAAGATAAGATCAATAAAATTGATATTGTTGGATTTTTGTCGCAGAAAGGCAAACTGAAAAAAGATGAGATCGGCTTGATAGAAGTGAAGGACTTTACCGCATTTGCTGCTGTTCGTAAATCTAAGATCGGGCACGTGGTAGAACTGGTGAAAAATGAAAAAATTAAAAATAAAAAGGTGAAGATCGCTGTGGCGAAATAATGTTTTGAATAATAAAAAGCCCGGTCATTTTGTTGACCGGGCTTTTTTATAACGCTGTTCTTATTATTTCTGGTTTGGATCAGCAGGTTGCATTTTCTGGATACTATCCATAAAACGTTTTTGCCTTTCTTCCATTTCTTTCCTGTCAGCTTCCATGGCAATACGGCCTTGTTCTTTACTAAGTATATCTACCACTTCGATGTCGAATACAAGGATGCTGTTGGGTGCGATATCTGGCCCTTGCTGCATTGGTCCATAAGCCAATGTAGAAGGAATGTAGAATTTTGCTTTAGCACCTTTGTTCAGCATTTTCAACCCATCGTACCAACCCTGGATCACAGGCTGACCTAGTGTAGGATCGTTGGTAAGGTTTACCAGGTATGGCTGTACGTGGTTAAAAGCCGGATCTGTATTGGAGTCAAAAGTTTTTCCAGTTAAGGTTTTACCGGTATAATTTACTTTTACAATAGAATTGGTATCGGCATTTGCCCCGGTACCAGGCTGAATAATTTCAACATAAGTTCCCAAAGCACCTTTCACGGTGTTGATCTTATTTTTTGCAAAATGATCAGCAAGGATTTTTTCATCTTTTCCTTTTTGTGCTTCTGCCATTACGTTCATACGTTCCTGCGCTTTTTGCATTGCGACCATACGTCCTGAATCTGCAGCTGCAGCGTTTTTATAAATGTCAACCAGTTTCACAGTTGTCAATAAATAACGTCCTTTTTTAAATGGCGGAGGTATACCTTGAGGATTTTGACCAAAAGCAGAGTCAGTCAGTATCCTGATCACCAGGCTGTCGTTTTTTCTTAGCTGGCTTAATATTTTGAAAAATTCAGGTGGAATGTTGGTGCTATCCAAAGGCTGTATCATTGGCCCCTGTGGATTTGTACGGGAGTCGCTCAACACTGAATCTTTTTTTCCGTCGTTATAAATCTGGGCAATTTCCATGTGCATGAACTCGCCAAACTTTATTTTATCTCCGGATCCGGATCCAATGATCTTATACTCTAATCCTTTATCACCTTTTTTAAATGACTCTTTACACGCCGATAATGCCAGGATAGACACTACTGCTATCAGAGAAAATTTTCTCATTTGATTTGTTTGTTTATGTTTAAAATTGATAAGATGCTAATTGTTCTTTGTTTTCTTTCATCGCTTTGATGAATAGCTCCACATTGGCTTCCAGGCTTTCTGTTGAAAATCCACCGGCAGCATTAAAGTGGCCGCCACCGTTGAAATATTTCCTGGCGAAAGTATTCACGTCAAAATTTCCTTTGCTGCGAAAAGAACTTTTTCTTTCTTCTCCCCTGTCGATGATGATGGCTGCGAGCTTAATGCCTTCAATGCTCAGCGGGTAGTTTACCAATCCCTCAGTGTCGCCGGTTTTAATATCGTATTTTATCAGATCGGCCTGTGGGATGGCAATAAGTGCGGTGTTGTATTCATAAAACACCTGCATCCTGTTGAGCAGGGTATTGCCTACGAAGCGGATCCTGTTTTCAGAAAAATTATCGTAGATGGCTTCGTGAACCTTGCTATGTTGTAATCCTTTCTCTTTTAAAAAGGCAACCAGTTTATGCACGTTTGCAGAAGTGGAAGGAAACCTGAAGGAGCCCGAATCTGTCATCACGCCTGCATAAATGCATTCAGCCACATTGCTGTCGATCAATCCATCCATTCCCGATGCCACAATAAAGTCGTACACCATTTCTGCTGTAGAACTTTTGCTGGTATCACTTACGCCGTAGGCAAAGACCTCTACCTGCGGTTGCTGGTGGTGGTCAATTAAAATCCTTTTTCCCGGGGCATTCATCAAAAGCCCTTCCATATTTTTGGTTCGGCTTAGGGTATTAAAATCAAGGCAGAATATCCAGTCTGCATCATTTACCAGGATTGCGGATCTTTCTTTGTTTTTTTCAAAATCAATCACCAGGTTGCACGCTGGCATCCAGTTTAAAAAAGAGGCCCAGTTGGTGGGTGAAATAACAGAAACAGTATGGCCCAGCTGTATTAGAAAATGATAAAGACCAAGGGATGACCCCATAGCATCACCATCTGGTTTCTGGTGCATGGTGATCACTACTTTTTTTGGCTGAGTGAGTTCTCCGAAAATACCTTCAATTGCTTGCATAATAACAGGGCGCAAAAGTAGGGATTTTGGTCCATAGTAGGCAGTTCATGGCCTGCAGGCTCACCGGGCAGCATGATTTTAGCATTTTCATAATCCAACTCCGCAGTGGTTCCCCTATCTTTGCGCCCAAATTTTAAGAACACATGAGTAATAGAACATTTACGATGATAAAGCCGGATGCTACTAAAAATGGTCACACCGGTGCTATCCTGGCACAAATTAACGAAGCTGGTTTTCGCATTGTTGCCATGAAAACTACACAGCTGAGTGCGCAAAAAGCAGGTGAATTTTATGCAGTGCATAAGGAGCGCCCATTTTATGGCGAATTAGTGGAATTTATGAGCAGTGGTCCCATTACGGCTGCTATACTTGAAAAAACAAATGCCGTTGAAGACTTCAGGAAACTGATCGGCGCTACTAACCCTGCAGAAGCTGCAGAGGGTACTATTCGTAAAAAATATGCTACTTCTATTGGCGAAAATGCTGTTCATGGCAGTGATAGTGATGAAAATGCAGCAATTGAAGGTGCATTTTTCTTTAGTGGATTAGAACAGTTTTAATTTTTGATCTAAAAATAATAAGAGGCCGCTGTTACAGCGGCTTTTTTTTTAACAGGCCTCGTGGAAGCCATCGTATCAATGCAGGTTTTGCCACGGCGGGGCTTTGTGTTATCTTGCAAAAGATGGTTGTTGTTTCACTCAGCATTGTTCGGTATAAAAAAATCTTTATTCCTGTTGCACTGTTTGCGATGGCTTTGCATCATATCCCACTTTTTTTAAACAGGAAGATCAGTTTTTACAAATTGATGGGTTGTGGCAAAAATGGCAGCTTTGATAAGGTTCCCGACCTGCAACAATGGGCTGTGTTGATCGTTTCTGATAAGGAGCCTGTACCATTCGGGTGGTTTATGCGTACATGGTATAAACTTTTTAATTGTGAAATATATACCATGGAGCTAACGCCTATTGAGGGTTTTGGCAAATGGGACGGCAGGGCTGTATTTGGGGAACTGCCGCGGAACTCAGGTTATGATAACAAGATCGCTGTTTTAACCAGGGCTAGCATCCGGCTCAGCAAGCTGACGTATTTTTGGGAACATGTAGCACCGGTATCAAACCAGATGCGCCAGGCGCCCGGTTTTCTTTTCTCGGCAGGTATCGGCGAGATTCCATGGATAAAACAAGCCACTTTCAGCGTGTGGGAAAGCAAGGAAGCGATGAAAAATTTTGCGTATAAAAATTTTGATCATGCCGAAGTGATTAAAAAAACCAGGAAACAGAATTGGTATAGCGAGGATATGTTTACCCGCTTCATTATTACCAATACGCATGGCACCCTGCTGGGACGGGATCCTTTAAAACAGAACCTATAATTTTGCTATATGAAGAATATAAAATTAATAGAAGCACCTTCAGAAATTGGCGCCGGCACACGTGGCGCAAGCATGGGTGTAGATGCTATTAAAATTGCAGCGCTGGATTTTATGAGTAATTTTTTCGTGCATTTCCCATCAGAAAAAATTGAAGCGCCTAACGATCTCTTATTTGAACCTATTCATTCACCCTATGCAAAGCGCATTCACGGCGTGCTGGCAATGAATGAAAGAATTGCCAAAGCTGTAAGTGAAACGATAAAAGCTAATTTTTTCCCGGTAGTGTTGAGCGGAGATCATAGCAATGCGGGCGGCACTATTGCCGGCATTAAAATGGCGAAACCCAAAAGTAAACTCGGAGTGATATGGATTGACGCACATGCGGATATGCATACGCCCTACACTACTCCTTCGGGCAATATGCACGGCATGCCCCTGGCAGCTGCCATTGCAGATGATAATAAAGCATGTGCTATACACGATCTGGATGATAAAACGAAAAGCATGTGGGAACAGTTAAAAGGATTGGGAAAAATTCCACAGAAAGTTTTGCCGGAAGATGTGGTATTTATCTCGCTGCGTGATTATGAAAAGGAAGAAAAAGCGTTGATTGAGAAGCATGGGATGAAGGTAATTACCACGGCCGAAGTGAGAAGGATCGGGGCAGAAAATGTAAGTCGTAAAGTGCTGCGTTACCTCGGCGACTGTACGGATATTTATGTAAGCTTTGATGTAGATAGCCTCGATTCATCTATTTCCAAAGGCACGGGAACCCCTGTGAGCAATGGGTTAAAGGAAAGGGAGGCAGAAGACTTGATTAGTAAGTTTATGCAAAACAGGAAGATATGTTGCTTCGAGATCACAGAGGTGAACCCCACCCTTGATAAAGAAAACCTGATGGCAGAAATTGCCTTTAATATTTTACAAAGAAGTGTGAATGTGTTAATGCTGAATTAGATGAAGAAAAAAATTTTAGTGGCCTTGTTGTTTGTCTTTACCGGCGTCTGCGCCAGTGCGCAGCTTTCGTATAAAAAGTATATCACCGGTTTCCAAAAGGATTATGTGAAGCAACATGAAGTTGTGAACACGAAAAAAGGCAAAAAATATTTTCGTTTTTTTCCTGCTGATGCTAATTACAAAGTAGCAGCAACTTTTAGCGCCATCGACGATACGGTTGGTTTTATGATGCCTACCAGCTCAAAGAAGGCGAAAAAATTTACCAGGTACGGAGTAGTAAATTTTGAAATTAATGGCAAGCCGCTTCAGTTGACGCTGTATCGTAATGTGGCATTGAGGGCAGACTCGGTGTATAAAAATCACCTGTTCCTTCCTTTTACCGACCTTACGAGTGGCGAAGAAAGTTATGGAGGAGGCCGGTACATTGATCTTGAAACAACGGACATCGTCAATAACAAACTAACCATTGATTTCAACAAAGCTTATAATCCTTACTGCACTTACAGCGATGGCTATAATTGTCCTATTCCTCCGAGGGAAAATGATTTATCGGTAGCAATAAAAGCTGGTGAAAAAAACTTTGCAAAGCCTGTCCACTAAAGATGGCAGCGAAGGTTACATGCCGATCTTTTCATCCACCAGCGCCAGGATTTCTTTTTCTATTTCGATAGCCTGCTGCTGAATTGCCTGGCCACGGCCAATAATATGCTCTACATAACTTTTATCATCGTAGCCGGTGGCATTTATGCGAACATTCATAAAGGCACCCATTACGGCCGATCTTGCGCATAGCGCTCCTACCCCTGCATCAGAAACAGAATTAGGATTGCCGATAGTGGCCATCGCCTTAATGATCTCCATGCTTGCAAGTGATGTTTCCATCACCTTAAATGGAATTTCAATAGCATATTTTGTTGCATCCTGAATCGCCTGCTTACGGATCGCTTTTTCTTCGTCTGTTGATTTAGCGAGGCCAAACGCATCCATAATTTTATTAAATGCCGCAGTGTCAGCATCCACCAGTTTCAATAGTTCATCTTTTAATGCCTGGCCTTTGGCGGCCCAGTTACTAAATTCTTCCCAACGTTCATCCCAGCCTGGTTTGTGTGAACTTAAATTAGCCACCATGGTAGCAAGTGAAATGCCGAGGCTTCCAACATAAGCAGCAATGGAGCCACCACCTGGAGCAGGGCTTTCGCTGGCTGTTTCATCTGCAAAATCATTAAGGGTCAAACTCACCAGTTTCGATTCGGTTTTATCCCTCAAAATGTATTCAATGATACGTTCCTCCGGGTTAAAGGGGCTTAATTCATCCAGGCCAAGAGAACGCACCGCAATTTTAATAAGTTCTTTTTCGCTTACCCCCGTGCTGCGTTGTTGCTTCTGCAAAAAATATTTTCCTGCATCCAGCATTGCCTTCAGAGGAATGAGCCCCACCAGTTCACTTCCCGTAACCCTCAACCCTCTTGCATCTGCCTTTTTGCATACCTCATCAAATGCGATATGCATGGGGGTTATATTGATGTTGGTGAGATTGATAGAAATTTGTGCGATCCCATATTCTTCAATAAACCAACCGATCGCTTTTACAGATTTTAAACTACCCGGGATGTTAACTGGTTTCCCCTGTTCATCCAGTACCGGTTTCCCATTTTCTTTTTTTGTTCGGCCTGCTTCTCTTACATCAAAAGCTACTGCATTGGCTCTGCGTGTGGACGTTGTGTTCAGGTTAATATTATAGGCCACCAAAAAATCACGGGCACCGATAACTGTTGCTCCTCTTTTTTCGTCGAAGATGGCGGGGCCAAAGTCAGGCTTCCATTCTGGCAACTGTATCTTTTTAAAAAATCCTTCATACTCTCCTGCACGTATCACCGACAAATTATTCCTCTCTTTATTGGACTGTGCTGCTTCATACAGGTACACCGGCAAGTGCAGTTCCTCTCCCACTCTTTTGGCGAGTTGTTGCGCATAAGCTGCTGCTTCTTCCATGCTGATATTTGCAATAGGGATCAAAGGGCATACGTCTGTAGCGCCCATGCGGGGATGCTCTCCTTTGTGTTTGCTCATATCAATGAGCTCGCCTGCTTTTTTAATGGCCCTGAAAGCTGCTTCTATTACGGCTTTGGGTTCTCCTACCATTGTTACAACCGTGCGGTTTGTGGCTTTTCCCGGATCTACGTTCAGTAACCTTACCCCTTCCACAGATTCAATGCTGTCTGTGATCTGCTTTATTATATTCAGGTCGTTGCCCTCGCTGAAGTTGGGCACACATTCAATTAACTGTTTCATAAAAATTATCTGTTGTTGATATTGGGAGCATCCATATGATCCTCTACTATTTCCCCTGGTTTATGTTTGTAAAATAACATGCCCAAAAGCATGATTAAACTGGAGAGCAATATTACGAAAAACAAGATGCCTTCATCAAAGGCTTCGAGCTTAAGGTACTCAGGTATTTTGTAAAAAAGCACGATGGTTACCAACCCACGTGGAATAAACACCACTTCCGGGTACACCTGCTCTTTTAAAAAGAAACGCAGGTACAGGTATCTTGTTATCAAAAGCGTAGCAACAATGATACTTCCCACTATCATTACATCTTCCTGCAGCACCTGTTGCAGGTTGATGGAGAATCCAAACAGTATAAAAAAGAAAGTGCGGATGAGGAATGAACTTTCCGCGGTAATTGAATGCAGTAGATGTGTGATTTCTTTTACCTGTACGATTGGGAAATGCTCCTGTACTTTTTTTACTTTAACGAGCTCCCAGTTATTCATCAGCAATCCGAAAATGAGGATAATGATCAATGATGGCAGATGCAGGATCTTACCACTCACATACAAAAAGATCAATAAAGCAAATACGAGGAAAAATTTAATGTTGAGTTTTGATTTAGCCAGTATCAGTAATAATAAAAAAGAAAACAGCAGGGAGAGAATTACTGAAATAACGATGTTGAAGAAAAATGTTCCCACCGTAAATACTGATATCGCCTGGGGAGCGATGAGGAAATTAAACAATAATATCCCGAGTATATCAGAAAACGATGCTTCGTAAACGAGGAATTCCTTTTTTTGAGGAGATAGTGCATGCAGGCTTGGGATAACTATCGAACTACTCATAATAGATAACGGTATAGCATATACGATGCATTTAATCCAGGACTCTTGTAACCAATAATGCAAACCTGCGGCAATACCCACAAGTGATAAAAGGAATATAAAAAGTGCGGAGAAAAAGGAATCTCTTATCAGGCCTTTTTTATCAGAGGATAACTTGAGGTCTAATCCCGCTTCCAGGATGATCATTACAAGGCCCGTGATGCCCAGGAATTCTACCAGCTGCGCAGGAAAACTAATATTCCATCCTTGTTTGTCTACAATTACCCGCAGTGCGATTCCACTGGCGAGCAGCAACAAAACAGAGGGAACTTTGATGTACCTGCTTACGATAGAAAACAGGTATGAAACCACCACCACTGAGCTAAGTATCAATAATAACAGTTCTACTGATATATTTCCCATGGCGGGAAAGTTAAACCATTCAGGGCGCTGAGAAAAATTTTAGAAAAAAAATATTTGATTCACTAGCTGGATGTTACCTGAACACACCACCGATCATCACTTTATCAATAAGGTTAGTGCCAAATGCGTAGGGTATGTAGGCAATAGATGGAATGGGTTTGGTAAATATGAGGTTTGCTAATTTTCCAACTTGAATACTACCCACTTCATCCTGCAATTCCATCGCATAGGCACCGTTAATGGTAGCAGCATTAATGGCTTCTTCCGGCAACATTTTCATTTGTATGCAGCTCAATGCCACTACAAAATTCATATTATAACTGGGCGACGAGCCAGGGTTAAAATCTGATGCCAGTGCGATGGCAGCGCCTGCATCAATTAATTTCCTGGCAGGTTGGTATTGCATGCGCAGGAAAAATGCGGCGGTGGGCAGCAGGGTGCCGATTGTGCCCGAAGCTGCCAGGTCATCACAATCTTTTTGTGTCATTGTTTCCAGGTGGTCCAGTGAAACAGCGCCGGATTCGATACCCGCCTGCACACCCCCGATGCTGTTAAGCTGGTTAACATGCAATTTTGGTTTTAGCCCTACAGCAGCTCCGGCAGTACACAACTGCCTCATCTCTTCCACCGAAAAAAATCCTTCTTCGCAAAAAACATCGATATAATCTGCCAGCCTTTCTGCAGCAACTACGGGCAACATTTCCTGAATGATACTATCGATATAACCCTGGTGGTTTTCTTTGAACTCTAGTGGAAATGTATGGGCCGCCAGAAAAGTAGATTTTATCAGCAGGCCCGACTGTTGCTTTAATCTTTTAATAACCCGCAACATTTTTAATTCCGATTCTACCGAAAGGCCATATCCACTTTTGATTTCGATGGCACCCGTTCCCATGGCAGCGGCTTCATTGAGCCGTGGCATTGCGAGATTAAATAATTCATCTTCAGTTGTGTTTGCCAACACCCTCGCTGAGTTCAAAATTCCCCCACCATTCGCCGCAATTTCCGCATAGGTTCTCCCTTTGATCTTATCAACAAACTCTTCCTCCCTGCTTTTTGCAAATACAAGGTGGGTGTGGCTATCGCACCATGCAGGCAATACTACCTGGCCAGAACAATCAACCTGCTGCAGGGGAAGGTTGGGTACCAGTATTTCAAGATCGTGCATGGCGCCAAATGCCGCAATACGATTGTCTTCGACTAATAAAAATGCATTTTCAATGCTGTGCAGATCTGCTAAAGCGGATCCACGCAACAAGGTATTTGACTGCCGCACGCCGGCCAGTTGTTTAATATTGATATATACTGTAGTCACATTATTAAAGTTGTTCCCAGGTTGATTTACTAAATGCTTCCAGCCCAGGATCCCTGGCACCCATCAGCAACAGCACCGTTTGTCCCTGCAGGTGTGGCCGGGCGGTTTCTAAAAAGTTTTTGCGATCTTCTACAAAAAAAGCCTTTTTACCGAGCGCTTTTATATCATTGATGAGATCGTTGGCAGAAATATCTTTTACAGCAGTACCGCCGGCATAAAATATCTCACTCATCCATATCTCATCATCATCTCGCAGGGCTTCAGCAATTTCTTTCACAAAATCGTTTCGCAAAAACCTGGTAGGACCATAACCATGTGGTTGAAACCAGGCCACCACTTTGGGAGCAATGGGTTGACAGGCCCTGATGGAAGCGGCACATTTTGCAGGGTTGTGCGCATAATCGTCAATAACGGTAATATTATTTTTTATACCCAGCAATTGATGCCGGCGATAGATGCCTTCATAATTTTGCAAAGCAGCAGCAGCGGTTTCCATATCCACGCCTAGTGAATGAGCCACGGCTACGGCGGCCAGCGCATTTTCCATGTTGTGCTTGCCAACAGTGTTTAATTCAAATGGGTGCTGGTTGACGTTAAAGCGGATGCTGAGCCCGGTTTGATGATAACCGGTAGCTACGTAACCCGCAGCAGATGTGGCATCAGTAGAAAAATCGTTTTTTATATCCTGCGAAAGCTGTTGCGCCAGTTGGTTCGACTGATTTACCACAAAACGTTCTACGGTATTCGATTTAAAGATGCCAAACAATTGCATGAGCTCTTCAATTTCCTGGTGGTCCTTGTCAACATTCAGTAATAAACCAATGGCCGGTTTATACTGCACGATCGAGCCATCGCTTTCATCTGCTTCAATGATCAGCCATTCCCCTTTCCCGTTTTTTGCATTGCCGATTTTTCCTTCTTTAATAATACTCACAAGTCCTGCACCACTGATGATGCCGGGGTGCATACAGGCCGCTTCCATAATTTGAAACAGCATCGCACTCGTTGTACTTTTGCCGGATGTGCCTGCAACCGCAATGGTTTTTTTGCTGGATGCAATGAGGGCCAGCAACTCACTTCGCCTTATGATGGGGATATTGAGTGACTTTGCTTTTTGCACTTCAGGCACGGTATCTTCCACGGCAGTAGAAACTACCACGAGTTGAGTTAAAGGCGTGATACCTTCTCCGTTTTGAAGGAAACATTGAATACCTTCTTTCTCAAGTTTGCTTTTCGTTTCATTTTCTTCTCCCGGTTTAAAATAGCGATCACTACCCCTTACTGATTTACCTTCCGAAGCGAGCCATTGCGCAATAGCGCTCATACCCGTGCCGGCAATACCTATAAAAAAAACTACTTTAAACTCATCTATACTTTTTATCATAAATACTTACTATAAATTAACCGGGCAGTTGGTTTATCCTTTTTTGAAAATCGTACTGGAGGTCTTCATGCAGGCCCGCTACCGACTTTTTTATTTTTTTAAGCAGTGAAAGATAAATATTTTCAAGGGCAACACTCTTTTTTAAATTGAATCCCAGCGAAGGGATCTTTTCCGCTACGAATAGAAGCAGCTCCGGTTCGGTAGTTTCATCATCGCTGTAACGGATGTAGCGATTCGCGATCCTCACAATTTTACGCAAGGTTTTTTTTGCAAAATATACATTTGACCGGTTTACATCATCAAAAAGAAGGTTTAATGATTCCTTCACACTGCTGATATATGCTGGTTCATTATCTTTTTCAAAAAGTAGGTAAGTAAGCAGCTCCTTATTTTCTTTTTTGAATTTTGCCAGTCTCAGGCATGCCTCCAGCAGTTCCTTGTGTGCCAACTGGTCCAGCGCAGTTTTTATTTCTTTAATTGAGGCTGACTTCATTTGGCTGCAAAATAATTAAAAATACTCCGCCATGTAATGCGTACCGCAACTTCGTGTAAAGATTAGTGACACAAAAAAGCGAAGCCGTAAAAACGACTTCGCTTAAATGT
>CBFGLL010000045.1:0-11905 GCA_965649585.1 uncultured Chitinophagaceae bacterium
CTCATTTCGCTCAAGGCAGGCGGCGTGGGTTTAAACCTTACTGCTGCAGATTATGTATATATTGTTGATCCCTGGTGGAACCCGGCCGTGGAGCAGCAGGCTATTGACCGTACACATCGAATCGGGCAAACGAAAAATATTTTTGCCTACCGGATGATCTGTATCGATAGCATTGAAGATAAAATCCTCCAACTCCAGGAACGTAAAAGGAGTCTTGCCAAAGAACTCATCACCGATGACAGCGGTTTTGTGAAATCACTTACAAGGGCAGATGTGGAGTACCTGTTCAGTTAAATTTCCAGTTGATATTTTATCGTTAATGGGGCTACAGTTTTACTGGCTCCTGATTTACTGTGGAAAACCGTACAAAAAAATACTTACGGATAGTGGTTGCAGCCTTATGCCGTTCTATGCAGTATTTCAGCAAAGTCCCGATGCAAACGACCGTTAGTATTTATTCTATAAATTTTTGGGTGGGATTTTGCTTCTTTCATTTAATATATGCTATGTCATTAAATTATAAATAATAAAAATTTATAATTTTTAAGTTTCCAACAATAATGCTTGCCGGTTATAAAAATGTTAAATACCTTCATAACCCTGTTTTAGCATGCAGGACCGATCCTGGCCCTCCAGAAACCATCCCTAAAACTCTTTTATCAGCCTGGTTTTTTTAAACCAATTACCAATTTTTTTGGTGCGGTTACGTAGTGATACGAAACAGCATTTATATTTTATTATAGTTATTAAAAGAATAATAATGAGGAAAATTTACGCTGCGTTTTCAATTTACGGTCGAGTTATTTTTACAGCAGTACTGCTTTTATTAAATGTTGTACTGTTTGGCCAAACTACCATTACAACAGGCCCTAACCCGCCCTATAATGGTGGTAACTCATTGGGGAGTCCATCAAACATCAGCTTTGTTGTAGATAACACTAATGCGTATGGTATTAATATAACCGCCATATCTAACTGGTGTACTACCACAGAAAATAATTCCATCTGGCAACTGTATTATTCAGCCACTTCACTTACGGGCCCGGTAACTGATGTTACGGCGGCACCGTTTACGCAGGTGGCAGTATCATTAGCCACACCCGTAACGGCCAGCGGTATTACTCCTCTCAATTTTCCTGGATTAAACTTTACAGTACCTGCAGGTGCTAAATACCGTTTTGTACTAAGGAATATGGGCCCGGGCAGTACCCGGTACAGCGGTACAGGAGCTATTACTCCGAATACGCATAGCGGTGGTGGCGTTAATTTATTGTGTGGCGATGCACAGGTTTCCGGTGCATCCGTGGGATACTCCGGCTCGGGAACCGGCTTAACACTTACTCCCAGATATTATACAGGTGCCATCACTTTTTCACCGGCGGGCCCATGCGTAAACCCACCTACAGCAGGCACATTAGCAAGTACAGCCCTGAGTGCCTGTTTAAACGAGGAGTTTACATTGAGCCTCACGGGTGGTACCGGCGGTACAGGACAAACTTACCAGTGGCAGATTTCTCCCGATAATGTGAACTGGACAAATATACCGGGCGCTACAAATGCTACCCTTACCACTTCCCAGTCAAGCACAAACTACTACCAGGTAATTGTGACCTGTGGTGTATCAGTAACTTCCAACAGCATTCAGATTACCACAGCATCTGCAGTGTCGGGTACATTCACTATCAACAATGCATTGCCAACGGGAGGTACCAATTTCAATAGTTTTAATGATGCATATAATTATATTAAGTGCGGTATTAATGGCCCGGTAATATTTAATGTAGATGCGGCCAGTGGTCCTTACACGGAACAACTGATCATGACAGAAGTGCCGGGTGCATCGGCTACCAACACCGTTACATTCAATGGTAATGGAAGAACGCTTCAATTTACTTCCACCACTACCGGTCAGCGAGGGGTAATAAAACTAGATGGCGCCGATCATATTAAATTCAACAACCTGGTAATTAATGCTACCGGTACAACAACCACCGAGTATGGTTTTGGTGTACATCTTATTAATGATGCAGACAGTAACAGTGTAAACGGATGTACTATTAATATTAATACAAGCTCCACTTCCGCCAACTATGGTGGTATCATTATGAGTGCATCCCATACATCTGCCACAGGAACCGGCACTACTTTGTGCGATGGTAATAGTTTTACCAATAACACAATTACAGGTGGTGTATATGGCATTACCCTGGTGGGAAGTTCTACTTCGGCAATCAGGGAGAACATCGTAAGGGGAAATACCATCCGTGATTTTTACACTTATGGTATTTATGCCACCGGTAATTTTGGATCAACTTTAGATTCGAATACTATCAGCAGGCCAACCCGTACAACTACGGCAACAACGAGCTATGGAATTTATTTCACGGGCCTGAGTACCCTGGTAAACGTTACAAGAAACAGTATCTCGAACCCATTTGGCGCAATGCCTACTAATACCGGCGACTTTAATGGTATCATGTTTACCAGTGTTGATGCCTTGAGTGGCCTGGAAAACAAGATCATCAATAATAAGCTTTGGAATTTTACAGGTGCCGGAACGGTGAATGCTATTAACAATACAGGTTCTGATAACATCCAGATTTATCACAATACAATATTATTGGATGGTGCCGGGGGAACGGAAGTAGGAAGGGGTTTTTATCAAACCACCGTGGCCGGGGGTATTATGTTTAAAAACAACATTATTGTAATAACACGTACCGGTACGGGTGCGAAATATGCAATCCATTACAATACCACAACCAGCGATATTGAATCTGATTTTAATGACCTGTTTATTGGCACTGCCGCTACAAATGCTTCTATTGGTTCTTTCGGCGCTGCTGTGCAGGCAACCCTTGCCGACTGGCGCACAGCTTCAGGCGATGATGCCAACTCTGTGTCAACCCAGCCATTCTTTGCAAATGCCACAGCAGGTGATCTGACGCCGACCAATGCGAGCATCAATGACCTGGGAACCCCGCTTGGCATTTTGATCGATATTACCGGTGCAGCAAGAAGTGCTACCACACCAGATTTGGGTGCATATGAGTTTACGCCAGGCAACTGTAGTGCACCACCTGTAGCAGGTAATGCCACTGTGAATCCAACTGTAGTTTGTGAAGGGGAACTGGTGCAATTATCGGTGGCATCCAACTCTACCGGCCTTGGCCAAACCTACCAGTGGCAGTTTTCTACCAATATTGCCGGTCCATATACTTTAATAGGAACGCCGGGAACCAACCCTGGTTTGAGTGTGCCAGCCACCGTAACTGGTTATTATCAACTGGCAGTAACCTGTAGCGGGCTTACAGAATATTCTACTCCCGCATTATTAAATGTGAACCCAGCTTTACCTGCAGGAACCTATACAATTAATAGTGCATTACCTACCGGCGGTACCAATTATACCAACTTTGCTGCAATGGTGCAGGCTTTAAGTTGTGGCATAGCGGGACCTGTAGTGTTTAATGTGGACCCTGCCAGCGGACCTTACAACGAACAGGTAATACTAGGCCCTATCAATGGAACTTCTGCTACCAATACCATCACCATCAATGGTAATGGAAGAACGCTGGCATTCAGTTCCAGCAATACAGATGAGCGGGCGGTTATTAAATTCAATGGTGCAGATCATGTGAAAATTGATAGCCTGGTGATAGACGCCACCGGCGCAGGTACCCACGGATTTGGGGTACATATACTCAACAATTCTGATAGCAATACCATCACCAAATGCCAGGTATTGATCAATAATACTTCTACTTCTACCAACTATGCCGGCCTGGTAATAAGCGCTTCGGCCACATCTGCTACCGGTACGGGTAGTAGTTTATGCGATGGTAATGTGTTTAGCTATAACGATATCAGCGGTGGTTATTATGGTATTACCCTTGTAGGGGGCACTACCACTTTTAACAACAACAACAAAGCCATTGGCAATAATATTTTAGATTATTATGCTTATGGCGTGTACACAGCGGGTAATATTAATGCGCTGGTGGAAAAAAACAATATCAGCCGGCCTTTTAGAACCAATACCACCACGCATTATGGTGTGCATGGTACCGGTATTCAGCAAGGCCTTACTATTAATGCCAACAGGATATACAGCAGTTTTGAGCAACTGCAAACATCTACTTCTATATTTTATGGTGTGTATCTCACAGGTGTAGATGCAGATAATACTACACCTACAGTTGTTTCTAATAACCTGGTGTATGATCAAAAAAGCTCCGGTACGCAATACGGTTTGTACAACACAAGTTCGGATGCTGCCAAGTACTATCATAATACCATTGTGCTGGATGCCGATGATGCGGCTGAAACTGCAGCCGCCTATGGTTTTTACCAGGTGACACTGGCAACAGATATTGATGTAAAAAACAACCTGTTTGCAGTAACAAGGGCAGGTACCGGCGATAAATATGGTATTTTCAAAAGCACATCAACCAGCGTAATCACCCATGATTACAATAATTTTTACATCACCGGCACCAATGCATTTGTGGGTTACAATGGTACCGACCATGCTACTTTAGCAGCATGGCAGGCAGCCACTTCGCAGGATGCCAATTCACTGGCGCAACCACCGGTATTTGCGGCAGCAGTTTCTGGAAACTATGCACCGTTTAATCCTGCATTGGATAACGAAGGGACGCCGGTTGGCATTACTACGGACATCAACAGCGCTCCAAGAAGTGCCACCATACCGGATATTGGTGCATACGAATTCAATATTCCTCCATGTACCGCTCCTCCTGCAGTGGGCGGTGCCACCGCAGTGCCCAATAGTGGAATATGTATGGGTGCTACCGTGCAACTGGGACTAGGTGGATACAACCTGGGTGCGGGACAAACATTCCAGTGGCAGTTTTCAACCAGCGCTACCGGTCCATGGACCAACCTGGGCGGACCAATGATCTTCCCTGATACTACCATTTTTGCTACAGGTACCTTATACTACCGTGCTACGGTAACCTGCAGTGGTAATACCAGCGAATCAACACCGGTACTCGTTACACTTAACCCGGCATTCCTGGCGGGCACTTATACTATTAACAGCACTATACCAGCATCTGCGGTAAACTTTACTTCTTTTGCCAGTGCGGTTGCTGCCCTCGAGTGCGGTATTACAGGCCCGGTTTATTTTGACGTGGCACCTAATACTTATAACGAGCAGATAAGGATGCATCATGTTGCGGGAACCTCACCAACGGTAAGGGTAACCTTCCGCAGTGCAAACGGCGACCCTGCTTCTGTAATTCTTACCAATAATGCTACCGTTGCTGCTAACAACTATACCTTGAAACTGGATAGCGCCAGCTATATCACTTATAAAAACATGACCATTAATGCAACCAATACGTCGAATGGTCGTGCAATAGAGCTTGCCAATACTGCTTCTTTTGACAGCATTGTGAATTGTCGCATCAATGTACCTGTATCGACTTCTACCGCAAATACGATTGCGGGTATTTATGCCGATCTGCTGAAGGGTGGTGGAAATGTTATAAAAGACAATATTATTACCAATGGTTCTTCGGGTATTTACCTGGAGGGAACTTCCACTGCAGACCTCACGTACGATAACGTAATAGACAGTAATACCATCAACAACAGTTACAACTACGGTATTTACCTTGGATTTAATGGAAGGGTACAGGTAAGCAAGAATATCGTAAATGTGACGATGCCCCGTAATTCCACCAACTATGGTATTTACAGTACCAGCAGCGATAGCGCCTACCAGTATTTTGCTAACAAAGTGAACATGGATGGTATTACGGCTACCACTACTTATGGTATGTATTTTACAGGTTGCGATGCCGGCCAGAATACAATGGGAAGAATTGCCGGAAATACCATTACGGGTATTACAGGCAATACCGGAACCCTGTATGGACTGTATCAAACTGCGTCCACGTATAACAACACGGTAAATAATGTGATCAGCATTTCTACCAGCGGCACTACTTCTTACGGCTCCTATTACACTGGTGGTGGAGGTGTTCGTTTCCATAATAATACCATCATGAATGCCTCGGCTTCTACCGGTAATACCAACGCCGCGGCATACTTCAGCCAGACTTCCGGCACCAACCCGTCGGTAAATGTGCAGAACAATATCTTTACGCATACCGGCGCAGGTAATGCCTTTTATATGGCTAACCTTAATTTTGTTTACAGCAATTACAACACTTATTACAGTGCTTCCGGTCCATTGTTCAGGAGTTCTACCACGGCTACTTATCCTACCCTTGCGGCATGGATCAATTTCAGCAACTGGGATTATAATTCTATTAATGTAGAACCAAAACTGGTTAACAATACCACGCTGGAACCTGATGCGGCTAACCCTGATGTATGGGCAATCCATGGCAGGGGTGTACAGCTGGAAGGCAATGATTATGATTTCAACAATAACCCAAGGCCTACTACCTTCACTGCTGGTGTGCCGGATATGGGTGCATACGAATTTTTACCAAGCTCCACGCCAACGGTATTAACGGCTGTGCCGGCAACCCCGGCCCCGGGCATAACCCAGGTGTTTATGTATGCAACGGATACAGTTGCCAAGATCACTTATGATGCAACAGCACCTGTACCTGCCTCCATTAACCTGAAAAGATACAGTGGCGTGTTGCCAACCGGCCTTGCTGCCGGCCAGCAATCCATGTACTTCTATACTGATATAGATGTACCTGCGCAGGGAGCTTACAAATACAAAATTGATCAGTACTATATTGATCCATGGAGAGGCTTTATTCCATCAGAAGGCCAGGTGCAACTGGGTAAAACAGATGCAACCAATGCGTGGGTGGTGCAGCCAAATGCAACAACTAATGTGTACGAGAATATTATGACCGACACCGGCCAGGTGTATATTGATAAATTCACCGGCCTTACCGGTAATCCTCCTAATACAGGTGGTGGAGTTTACACAACTGTAATTGACAGCAGTAACAGGGGCACCAGGTTCTGGGTACCTTATGGTCACCACCAGAGCATGAGCAGCAATGCACAGGATATGTGGATCTACCTGAGCGCAGAAGATTCTGCCAATGTTACTATCCGCATTAACGGTACCAGCTGGGTACGCACTTATGCTATTCCTGCAAACACTGTAAGAGTGAGTGACCTGATACCAAAATCAGGGTTGGTGGATGCACGTGTTACAAACGAAGGATTGTACGAACATGGCGTAAGCATTGAGAGTGATGTTCCTATTGTAGCATATGCGCATATCTACAATTCTGCTACTTCGGGCGCTTCTTTATTGCTGCCAGTGGGAGTATATGGATATGAATACCAGTCTTTAAACTCTTCGCAGTATTATACCAGCGATTCTTATTCATGGACGAGTGTTATGACCGACAGGGATAGCACATTGGTAGAGATAACACCATCGGTAACAACCAGGGGTGGCCGCCCGGCGGGTGTTCCATTCCAGGTGTACCTCATGAGAGGCCAGGTGTACAATATAATGGGTACCACTTCCGGCTCTACCGGTACAGATTTAACTGGTACCAAAATAAAATCAATTGCAAATGCTGCAGGAAACTGCTACCCGATTGCAGTATTCAGCGGAAGTAGCCGTACGGCCATCTGTAACACTACTAATGGAGATAACCTGATACAACAGGTGTTCCCAAGCCAGGCATGGGGTAGAAAATATCCAGTGTTTGCTACAGCAAGTTCTTTATCCAGCACTACCTATTATTCCAATAAGTACAGGGTAATGGTGAAGGATCCTACAACTGTTGTAACAAGAGACGGTGTGGCGCTTGACCCTGCCACCCTTGTGGTACCGGGCAACTATTATGAGTTCTTTACTAACCAGGGAACAGGTGCGAGCACCGCTACCTATATAGAATCGGATAAGCCGGTGATGGTAGCCCAGTACATGCTTTCCAGCGATGGAACACAGTGTAGTGTTACCGCTCCAGGTGGCGATGGCGACCCTGAAATGATTTACGTGAGCCCGATTGAGCAGGGTATTAAACGTGCTGCTTTCTATAACACTAACGAGAATTCAATTAATTCTAATTATGTAAACATCATTATTCCTACCACAGGCCTTGCCAGTTTAAGGATTGATGGTACCATCAGCACATTTACCGATGTATTTGCTCACCCAACCTTACCAGGATATTCATGTGTAAGGCATAACCTGGGTGCAACACCAGGACAGCATATTGTAACCAGTGATTCAGCATTTACGGCAATCACTTATGGATTGGGCAGTGTAGAAAGTTATGGATATAATGCGGGTACGCTGGTGAAAAACCTGAATGCTTTACCGAGCATTGCAAATACGCTTGGTTCAGCAGGTGCGTCTGATTACACTTGTGTAAATGCACCATTCAGATTCAGCACCTATATCACATCCAAACCAACACAATTAACCTGGAAACTGAGTGAGCTTACTGCATTAACACCAAATGCTGATGTTGTTCAAACCAGCCCTCAGCCGGTGGATTCAGTATTCAGCAATGGAAGATGGTTCTACCGTTACACCATTGCTACGGATTACAAGTTTACACAACCAGGTACTTATTCATTGAGGATACTTGTAACAGATCCATTGAATATTGAAGGATGTAACAATACTATGGAAGTGATATTGCCTATCACTGTAATTCCTGCACCAACTGCAAGCTTCACAGCGCCTCCTGTTTGTTTTGGTAACCCAACCGTATTTACCGGCACGGGTGCCACTGCCAATGGAACGCCGATACAAACCTGGAGCTGGAATTTTGGCGACAATACCACGGGCAATACACAAAGCCCTACGCATACCTACACCGCACCGGGCACTTATAATGCGGCCTTCTCACTAATAGCACAGGATGGATGTATTTCAGATACCGTGCGCCAGGATGTAATTGTAAACGCTGGTCCAACCGTAACCGTTGTGGAAGATTCCCTGGTGGTATGCGGTGCAGATCCTGTAACATTTGAAGTGCAGAACCCTGTGGCCGGAACGGTGTATAGTTGGTACGACAGCCCTACAGGTGGTACCGCACTTGGTACAGGTGCTACTTATACCGTGCCTTCCGTATTGGGAACCACGGTGCTTTATGTGGAACCAGTAACAGCAGCCGGATGTATCGGTGCCAGGGTAAGAGTGATAGCCACTTTATTGCCTGACCTTGCGGTACCGGTAGTGCAGGTAGATTCAACGGGTGTTGACTGGATCACTTTCAGCTGGAATGCGGTGCCCAATGCCTTAACCTACCAGGTGAGTACCAACGGTGGAGGCACCTGGATCACGCCTTCGAGCGGCGCATCCGGATTGAGTCATACCATCACCGGTTTGTTACCATTAACAGATGCAAGCCTGAGGGTAAGAGCCATTGGCGCTGCTACCTGCCAGGTTTCCGAATCTGCTGATGTAACCGGCAAAACCAAACCAGACCAGATCTATATTCCAAATGCTTTCTCGCCAAACGGGGATGGATTGAACGATGTGTTGAGGGTATATGGATACACGATTCAAAACCTGCGATTCATTGTATTTAACCAATGGGGTGAAAAGATCTTTGAAAGCTTTAACCAGTCAACCGGCTGGGATGGACGCCACAAAGGAAAAGAGCAGCCGAGCGGTGTGTACATGTACGTGGCCGAGATCGTGTTGAGAGATGGCACCAAACAGGTGAAAAAAGGATCGATCAACCTGGTGAGATAAAACTGCTAACTACCAATAAATGAAAAACGGATCATTTTTAATTTTCTTATTTGCAGCACTGCTTGCTCCCTGGGGGCAGGCAGCTGCACAAAATCTATCCAATAAGGGAACTGACTTTTGGGTAGGCTACGGGCATCACCAATTCATGGAAACCGGAGCCAACACCCAGCAGATGGTGTTATACTTTAGTGCAGAAGCACAGGCTGCCACTGTTACAGTTTCAGTACCCGGTACTCCCTGGTTCAGGACTTACAATGTGCCTGCCAATTCTGTAATTTCTACAGAGACTACTGTTCCAACAGCGGGGTTTCCCACACCTTTAACTGCTGCACCAATTCCAAAATCGGGCACTTATGATTTCAGGCTATACACGGTGCCTTGCGGCTTTGTGCCCCCGGGTACTGCCTGCGGAGGTGAGGGACTTTTTACCAACAAAGGGATTCATATTGTGAGCGATGTACCCATTGTAGCGTATGCCCATATTTATGGCAGCGCCTCCTCTGGCGCTACCATGCTGATGCCTGTGGAAACATGGGGATACTCATATGTAACCCTCAACAGCAGGCAAAATTATGCAACCAACTGTTTTTCCTGGGCCTATGTAATTTCCCAGCATGACAATACCGTGGTGGAAATTACCCCTTCACAAACCACCAGGTTTCCCCGTGCCGCAAACGTTCCATTTACGGTAACACTTAACCGGGGTGAAATTTACCAGGTAATGGCGGGGCCCGAGGCAGGGAGTGCGAAACCAGAATTCTCGGGAACTAAATTCAGATCGATCGCCAATGCTTCGGGGGAATGTTATCCCATAGCTGTATTTGCCGGAAGTAGTCGTACCTCTAACCCGATCAGTTGTGGATCCGGGGGTGGAGACAACGATAACCAACAGATTTTTCCAAGCCAGGCCTGGGGAAAAAGATATTTAACTGCACCAACTTCAGTCTCTTCAAATGCGTCAACTTTTATGATGAACTCTTACAAGGTTGCTGTGAAGGATCCTACAACAATTGTAAAAAGAAATGGTGTTCAGCTCCCGCTGGGTTCTTTGCAGAGCGGCTCTTATTATTTTTTTGAAAGCAATACCGCCGACCTCATCGAGGCAGACAAACCAATTATGGTTGCACAATTCATGACCGGCGGTAATTGTATGGGAGGGGCGGGCAACGTGGGAGACCCGGAAATGATCTATATCAGCCCGGTGGAACAAGGAATTAAAAGGATCGGTTTTTACCGCAACAACAGGGAAGCTATTAGTATCAATTATCTCACTTTAGTGATTCCTACAGCGGGTGTAAGTAGTTTATTAATCGACGGTAGTTCTACTTTTAGTCATACTTACCCTCACCCTAACCTTGCCGGATATACCGTGGTGGTAAGAAGATGGAGTGCAGCCCAGGCACAGGCAGTAGCGCAGAGCGACTCCGCTTTTACAGCCATCACTTATGGATTGGGAAGTGTTGAGAGTTATGGCTACAATGCCGGAACCTTAATCAATAACCTTAATGCGGTGGGCTCTATTTTTAATATAAGCGACACCAGCACCACTACTACCTCACATCCTTTTACCTGTACCAATACCCCTGTGAAGTTATCGGTATTGCTGGGCTACCCGACGCCACCAACGAAACTGGTATGGCGTTTAAGTACAGTGGGTGGTGGATTAACACCTAATACAGATGTTACCGATAATGCTCCAACACCTGTGGGTACACAAATGGTGAATGGTGTATTGTATTCCAAATACGAATTACCGGGCACTTATACATTTTCAACCGTGGGTACCTGGCGAATCCCTATCCTGGCCACGCATCCTTCCATTGAAAATTGTAATAACACAGAAGAAGTTTTTTATAATATAGAAGTGCGGGGCAAACCCTCCACCGATTTCAGCATTACGCATACGGGTTGTGTATTGGATACGGTGTTTTTTGCAGGGCAAACGCTTTCTGCCAATGGATATAATTTAAACCAGTGGCGTTATACCTTCCCTGATGCCAGCATCAGCAACTCCAAAGACACGGGAAAACTTTTTGCCGCCCCGGGCACTTATAATGTGAATTTAAGAATTGTGAGTACCGAAGGTTGCGTGGGAGATACTACCAAATCATTAATGATCTATCCAAAACCTACAGCGAGTTTTACCGTTGCAGATCCAACGGTGTGCGTAGGTACTGCCATTTCGGTTACGCCTACTTCTACCTATACAGGCAC
>CBFGLL010000046.1:0-11570 GCA_965649585.1 uncultured Chitinophagaceae bacterium
GCCTGGATATATTTTTCTTCTTTCAAAAGCTCCCGGTTGGCCCAGGCTTCCGCTATCAATTGTTGGTTCATAGTCAAAATTTTTGCAAAGATAATTGCTCCACTTAAGTGAACCTATTTGTTTGTGATAGTTCAAACCCCTTTACTTTGCAAAAAATACATGAAGCCTTCTTACAACATAGCGGTGATACTTCCCAATGCCAAACTGTTTGGTGGTGTTCGTCGTTTTTTTGAACTGGGCGAGCTGTTCATTAAAATGGGTCACCAGATGTTTGCGTTTACACCCGAGGGCGAATACCCAAGTTGGTTCAGCTTTTCGGGCAAAGTAGATAAGATCGATCACCTACCCAATTACTCCCTGGATTGTTTGTTTATCACCGAGCCGGTGTTTTTAGATGCGTTGGTACAAAGCCATTCAAAACTCAAAGTGTTTTACCACGTGGGGCCAAGGGCTTCATTGAAGCAGGTGCTGAAACACAAGGAAATTTTTGTGTTTGCCAACTCCACCAACATGTATCTTTCAGATAAAAAGAAATATGGAATAGAAGCCATCAAAGCCTACGGGGGCGTTCATATTCCTGCGGTTCCTAAACAAATTGTGGGGCCGCAATCGCCCTTTGTAATAATGTGTTATGGCCGCCTCAGCCGCAAAGGCAAGGGTACCGGCATCGTGGTAAAAGCAGCAGAAAAAATGTACAAACAGGGAATGAATGTAAAACTGTTGTTATTCGATAGCCCGCTCGATGAAAAAAGTAAAAAACTGGTGGATACATTTAAGCCCAAAGTACCATTTGAATTTATCCTGGATCACCCCGTTGATCAAAACGAACAGCTATTTAAAAGAGCAGATGTTTTTGTAGCCGTAGAAAAAAAAGGCGGCTGGAGCAACACTGCTGCCGAAGCCCTGGCATCAGGTATTCCACTGGTGGCATCCAACACAGGTACCAACGATTTTTTAATAGATGGCGTTACCGGGTTAAAAGTTTGGCGCCATTCTTACTTTGTAAAAAAAGCTTTGGTACGGTTGATGAACAACATACCACTTCAACAAACGCTGGCCGAAAACGGGAGAAAAAAAATGGAAACATTGAGCTGGCCCGCTTTGGCAAATACCATCCTTCACTTTATTGAAACGAGGCTGCCGAAAGCGCAATGATGATCATTCGTTTTTACGAAAGGAGTCGATAGCATCCACTACTTTAAATTTTTCGAGGCTGATCAGTTCGTCCTTTGAGTGGATAAACTGCAATGGTTTATTCCCCATAAAGCTGGCCCACTGACTAAAAGTACTTGGTGGACCAAGAATATAATCGCAGCAGGAAAGTGCATGCAGGTCTGTAATGGGTTGCAGGCCTTCCATATGAATAAGATGAAAGTTTGCAGCAAAGATGGCTGCCACCGGTTCATTGGAGCTGATAAAAAATGTAACCTGCTTACCTTCTCTTTCAAATATTTCAACCAAGGCCTGCATTTTTGAAACATACAGCGCATCATCAAAAAAATACTTCCCGTTTTTAAAGTTGGCATAATCACCGCGGCGGATATGAATGCCGATGATAAGTGCTGGATTATTTTGTTGGAATGCCGATTCCACCGCGGCGCACACTTCCGGCGCCGGGGTAAACAAATGCTGTATTGTTTTGAACTGCTCCCTGATATAAGATGGCGCATGTCGATGCCTCCAGCCCCTCGGCACCAGCAACCTGGAACTATTCTCCGGAATGCTGCGGTAATTAAAGCTTTTGCCTGACGGTGAAAAAGGTTTCAACAATAAGCTAAGCATTCCCTGCACTACCCTGGCAAATCCTGTTGGAAAGACAGTATCGGTTAAAAAAACAAACCGCACATTTTTATTGTCACCCAGCTGCGGAAAATAATTGAAAAAGGTTTTCGGAAAAAACAATACCGTCATCCTCTGCTTTTTTTCCAGTGCGTACGACAAAGGGGGCAGCAATGCAAAAAGCCTGTTGCACAACTGGTTTCTTTGCTCACAATAAATGATCATGAAGAAAAAATTATGGATGAAAGCCTCAAAACAATTTTATGATGATACTTCTACATGTTGAGAAATGCCGTAGGGCGTCCAGGTGATCTTTCCCTTACGCACCTGCCTGCGTATTTCTTCGTTTGCTTCAATATCCTTTTTGTTTTTGTATGACCGGCTGTGGTCTAAATGGATACAGATGGCAGAGTAACGGATCTGCCTGGTTTTAATACCGCTGTTCATCAGTCGTTCACCCAGTTCCCTGTCTAATGCACCATAACGCATTAATTCGTTATAGCCATTTACAGCAATAATATCTGCCTTCCAACCTGATGCGTTGTGCCCGTTCCAGGAAGCTTTGGTGGGCGTAACAGCATTCATCATAAACGAAAATGAGCGATTGAAAAATAACTTGCTGTTTTTGATGGAACGGGGCAGGCCATTTTTCTGCAGCCATTTTAAATCAAAACACCTGCCTTCTACAATATCCTCCCTGCTGATGAGTTTTGAAATGTTCATCGGTAATTTAAAATACCCGCCGGAGAGCATATATCCTTTCTCCCTTTTTTCAAAATGCGTTTTTACAAAATCTTTATGCGGGATACAATCACCATCGGTAAACAGAAGGTAATCGGTGGTAGATGCCAGTATCGCCTTATTGAGGATGGTGCATTTTCTAAAACCCTCATCTTCGTGCCATACATGGATAATCGGAAAAGATCCTTTTGATTTATACTTCTCAATCAATGCCCTGGTGGCTTCCCCCGATCCATCATCTGCAATCACTACTTCAAACTCTTTGAACGATTGGCATTCAAAACCGATCAGCACTTTTTCGAGCCACTCGGGAGCATTGTAGGTAGTAATAATTATTGACAAACTCATTATATTGCGTTGCATTGTTTAGCAAAAATACAGGAGTGAACATTAATATCTGGTGTCGCTTTGTTTTATTTGTGAAAGCCAATCCCAACATGTATGGTTTCTGTGTACAGTATTATTGTTACCTATAATGGAGCCCCCTGGATCGAAAAATGTTTGATTCAACTTACGCAAAGCAGTTATCCCACAAAAATTATTGTTGTTGACAACGGCTCTACAGACAGTACCCTCGAAATATTAAACCGCTACCGGGAACATATAATGTTAATGGAGGCAGGTGGCAACCTTGGCTTTGGTGCAGGCAACAATATTGGTATTAAAAAAGCATTGGATGAAGGCGCAGACTTTATTTTTTTATTGAACCAGGATGCTTATGTAGCACCGGCTTGTATTGAAAAATTAATGGGGGTATTGAAGAACAATCCAACATATGGCATCATTAGTCCTTTACAGCTCAATGGCGATGGTAGTGCTTTAGACCATGCATTCAAGGGATATCTATCCAAAACAGCAAAAGAAACCAGCGGTAAAGATGCATTGATTGAAGTACGGTTTGTAAATGCAGCAGCATGGATGATGCCGGCAGCTGTTGTAAAAAAAGTAGGCCTGTTCCATAAAGTGTTTATCCATTACGGGGAAGACAATCATTACTGTTCCCGTGTGCAGTACCACGGATACAAAGTGGGCATTTATACAGGAACAAGCGTACAACACGACCGACAGGCGAATGTAACAGCAACGCAACAAAGCCTGCTGCGGCAGTTAAGAACAGTACCTTTGTATACGCTGCTCGATATCAGGAAAAACTGGTTAATGGCATGGCTGCTCGGGCTTCATAAACTCAGCAGGTTGAAAAAAAAATTAAAACCCTACTTTAACGACGAAAAAGTAAGGCAACAATACGAAGAAGTACACCAATGGTTTTATGATAAAAAGGCCGAAGCAAGGCAAATAAGAAAAGAAACACAACAGGATGCCACTATTTGATGATGACATAAAAAATTGCGTAGAAACCATGGAGCGGGGCGGCATCATCCTGTACCCTACCGATACCGTGTGGGGTATAGGTTGCGATGCTACCAACGAAAAAGCTGTGGAAAAAATTTTTACAGTGAAGAAACGCAATGAAGAAAAAAGCATGATCATTTTGCTGGAAAATGAAGCGGATATTCTAAAATATACCAATCATCCGAACGCCGTGATATTTGATTACATAAAAGGTGTAAACAAACCCACTACTGTAATTTATGAGGGCGCACAAAATCTTGCAAGGAACCTGGTCAATAAAGATGGTACCGTCGGCATCAGGCTGGCAAAAGATCCTTTTTGTGTACAACTCATCAGGGCTTTTGGCAAACCCATTGTATCCACTTCCAGCAATATCTCCGGCTATCCGCCTCCTGCTTTTTTTATGGATATCGATATACAAATAAAAAGCGGTGTTGACTATATTGTTCAACACCGCCAGGATGATTTAACGCCGGCCTCGCCCAGCACTGTTATCAAATTAGATCATGAAGGCAGGATACAAATACTAAGAAAATAGACCCTGCTTTCTGAATTTAGAAATTGTACCCTACACCGATCTGCACATTCTGGTTCTTCCACTTTTCACGGTTGTCAATATCATTGATATTACTTAAGCCAATGGCATAACGGCCGTATAATTTAATTTTAGAAATATTGAGTTGCAAGCCACCCAGCATGCTGAAGTCGCCCCCAGAAAATGCAGACTTGCCGTTTTGTACAAGGCTTTTATCATTATCCATCAATATGCCGAACTGGGGACCCAGCTGCAATGAAACAAATTCATTAGGCATATAGTTTACAAGTAAAGGGATCTTTAAATATTTTAATTGCACTTTGGATACATCATTGAATTTATACACGGAGCTGAAAGTACTGCTGGTATCAACGTTTACCTGGCTTAACATAACCTCCGGTTGAATACCCCATTTTTTGGTTAAGCCAATATCGGCAAAGCCACCAACGTGGTAACCAAAACTAAATTCATCTTTAAAAGATTTACCATCAATTTTATGGATGTCGGCACCGGCTTTTACGCCTACTTTAAAATGCTGTGCACCGGCAGCAAAACCGGCAAATGTTGCCAGGATGGCCAAGGTTAGGATCTTAATTTTCATACTAGTAGATTTTGTGTGTATCCATTGACCAAGGAATATGCCATTGGTTTAGTGGCTTTTATAAATATCGAGGAGTTAACAAAAAATTTTGATTCGCCTTCCGACTACCGCCTACTGACTCCCGACTACCGACTACCGACTCCCCGAATTTTTAAGTCTAACCCGTATAATTTACCTTCGCAGCCATGACAGAAAAAATACTCATCCTCGATTTTGGTTCTCAATACACTCAATTGATTGCACGTGCAGTGCGGGAAGCGAATGTTTACTGCGAGATAACACCATTTAATAAGGAAATAACATACGATCCGAGCCTGAAGGGCATCATTTTATCGGGTTCACCGCTTTCGGTGAATGAAGAAAAAGCGGCCATTGTGGATGTAAAAGCAATGGCAGACAAGGTACCAGTGCTGGGAGTTTGTTACGGTGCCCAGCTCACGGCAAAAGTTTTTGGCGGTGTAGTGGCAAAAAGCAATAAAAGAGAATACGGTCGGGCAAGTTTTAACATTTCTGCAAATGACGTGTTGGTAGAGGGCCTGCCTGCCAGTTCGCAGGTGTGGATGAGCCATAGCGATACCATTAAACAATTACCTGAAGGATTTGAATTATTGGGAACAACAGAGAGCATTCCTGTTGCAGCCTTTCGGGCGCCCAAAGCCGCATCGCATATCATTTACGGCCTGCAGTTTCACCCGGAAGTTTACCACTCTACCCATGGAAAACAACTGCTGAAAAATTATCTTACTAATATCTGCGGCTGCAAAATGGATTGGACCCCCGCCCATTATATTACCGATACTGTTGCTGCCCTAAAAGAGCAATTAGGCGATAGTAAAGTGGTGATGGGCCTCAGTGGTGGTGTGGATAGTACGGTGGCCGCTACTCTCATTCACAAAGCCATCGGTAAAAACCTGTTCGGCATTTTTGTAGACAACGGCGTATTAAGAAAAAATGAATTTGAAGAAGTGTTAGCAATTTATGCGCAGCTTGGCCTCAATGTAAAAGGCATTGATGCAAAAGAACATTTTTATACCAAACTCGCCGGTAAAGCATTGCCGGAAGAAAAACGCAAAGCCATTGGCGGCGCTTTTATCGACATCTTCGACCAGGAAGCACACAAACTGGAAGGCATTGAATGGCTGGGACAAGGCACTATTTATCCCGATGTGATTGAATCGGTATCGGTGCATGGCCCATCGGTTACAATTAAGAGCCATCACAACGTGGGCGGACTGCCGGAAAAAATGAAATTGAAACTGGTGGAACCCCTTCGTTATTTGTTTAAAGACGAAGTGAGAAAGATAGGTGCAGAGCTGGGAATTCCAGCAGATTTGTTAAATCGTCACCCGTTTCCCGGGCCGGGATTGGCTATCAGGATATTAGGAGAAGTAACCGAAGAAAAGGTACAGTTATTGCAAGAAGCAGACAAAGTATATATCGACGGTTTAAAAAACGCCGGTTTATACGAACAGGTTTGGCAGGCAGGCACCATTTTATTACCGGTAAAAAGTGTAGGCGTTATGGGTGATGAAAGAACCTATGAATACACCGTTGCTTTAAGGGCAGTAACAAGTGTAGATGGCATGACGGCAGACTGGGCGCACCTACCATACGAGTTTATGGCCAACGTGAGTAACGATATTATAAATAATGTAAAAGGCATCAACAGGGTGGTGTACGACATCAGTAGCAAGCCACCCGCAACCATAGAATGGGAATAACTTTAACCAAGAACCAGATCATGCAAAAAAGATTTTTAGGTATTGTTTTTTTACTGCTTCTTATTGCCGGAGCTGCAAAAGCCAATACCGCATCCGATACCTCTAAACAACTTAAAACCTACCGTGTAGGCATTTTCGCACCGCTTTACCTCGATTCTGTTTTCAACAACAATAGTTACAGGTACGGTAAAACCTTCCCGAGGTTTGCACTTCCGGGCCTGGAATTCATTCAGGGTGCACAGATTGCGCTGGATAGTATTCCTAACCTGTTCAGTAATATTGACGCAAGAATTTTTGATTCCAAGTCTACCGAAAAACCGGTGCAGCATTTGATCGACTCAAAGTCACTCGATAGTATCGACCTGATCATTGGCTCGGTTAAAGACGAGGAATACATTCAGCTCGCCAACTTTGCCAAACAAAAAAATATCCCGTTTATTTCTGCCACTTATCCCAATGACGGCGGCATTAAAGCCAATCCCTTTTTAGTGATTGCCAATTCTACCCTTCGGGCACATTGCGAAGGCATTTACAGCAACATACTGGTGAATAACGGAACAGATAAAATTTACCTGGTTACAAAATCCGGTACGCAGGAAGCTGCTATCGCAAAAAGCTTCAGCGAGATAAACGCACCCGATGGTACCCCGCTGATGAAGATTGAAACTATTACCGTGGGAGATGATTTTTCTGTGATTCAATCAAAACTCGACAGCAACCGCACTTCTGTTATCATCGGTGGAAGTCTTAATGAATCTTTTGCCCGCCAGCTGGCAGAATTTTCGCAATCCATTTCAAAAAAATACCGCATCAAGTTAATGGGAATGCCCAACTGGGATGCTTTTAAATCGATCACCAACAACAAAAAGCTGAAAGACTTCCCGGTGTATTATACCACCCCTTACTTTAACAACAAGTGGGATGCATTTAGCAAAAGGATAAAAGCAGAATACGGCAGAAAATATAAAAGGAACCCTTCAGACTATGCCTACAGGGGATTTGAAGCCGTGTACCTGTTCTCTAAATTATTGAGCCGCCATCCGCACGACTTTATGAGTCATTTAAACGAACACCCTTATAAAGTGTTTACCGATTACAAGTTCAGGCCGGTGTTTGTAGATAAGAAAAATGGATTGCCCGATTATTTTGAAAACAAGAACCTGTACGTGATCAAGATATTAAACGGCACTTTTACAAAAGCCTTTTAAACTCACCGCTTCCATAACTTTCCATCCAGCAGTTTTTTGGTTACTTCATCCTTGAGGTTTCTGCTAATGGGAATATGGTATTGCCCGATGCTGATATCATTTCCATCAATGCCATTTATTTTATCAATGGCCACCATGAATGACTTATGGGTTTTTACAAACCTGTGAGCAGGCAGGTAATCTTCCACTGCTTTAAAAGTGAGATAACAGATATATTTCTTAGTGGTAGTCTGGATGCTCACATAGTTTTGCAGGGCTTCTACGAAAAGCACATCGTCATAATTTATCTTCACCAGCTTATTATCAGCCTTTATAAAAAAATGACTGCCATCGTTTTGTTTGTTGCTTGTTCTCACTTCATAAAAATCCTTTGCTTTTAAGGCTGCTTTTAAAAACCGCTCGAATGACACTGGTTTCAGCAGGTAGTCCAGTGCATTTACCTCGAACCCATCCAATGCATATTGCGGCCATGCTGTAATAAAAATAACCGGGGGTGGTTGCTGCAGGTTTTTAAAAAAACTGATACCGCTGATCTTCGGCATTTCAATATCCATAAAAACAAGGTCAACCGAACCGCCTGTTATAAGATCGCTTGCTTTTAAGGCATCATCAAACTCAGCCGTCAATTCTAAAAAATCAACGTCTGCCAAATATTCCCTGATGCCCTTGCGTGCCACTGGTTCATCATCTACAATGATGCAGCTTAACTTTGTGGCCTGTTCACCTGCTGGCATGTACGTTTAATTTTAGTGTTACATAAAAACGATCCGCATCCTTCCGCACCGTTAATTCATGTGCAGCGGGATACAACAATTCCAGCCTCCTGCTAGTGTTGCTGATGCCAATGCCATTACGGCTTTCTACCATTTCATTTTTTTCAAAACTGTTCACCGAGCTAAAAACCAGCATCTCTCCCTGCATGTTAATATTGATGCTGATAAAGTTTTCAGCATCGTTAAAGTGAGAAAGGTGTTTGAAACAATTCTCTACAAAAGGCAATAATAAAAAAGGCTCGATAAAAAATCCCTTTACATCCGGCGCCACTGTAAATTCAATTTTATATGCAGCTTCCTGGCGCTGGGATTGCAGGCGAATATAGTCCTGCAGGTATTGAATCTCCTTTTCAACCGGTATCCTGTTTTCCCTTGCCTCGTACAGCTGGTAACGCAGCATCTCACTCAACTGGTGAAGACTGCTGCGGGCGGCGGTATTTGTTTTATCAATTTGAAAATACACCGTATTTAATGCATTAAACAAAAAATGAGGGTTGATCTGTTGTTTTAAATAAGCAAGTTCTGCCTCTGCTTTTTCTTTTGCTATGGAAGCCATCCTGTTTTGCATACGCACCGCATCTATCATCAGTTTAAAAGCCGCACCCGCCAGCACCAGGAAAAAATGCGGCAATACATTGTCGTAAATTTTTACTTTCCAGCCCGTGTTCCAATCCAATAAAAAAGCACTGTTCATTACCCTTCCCAGCAACTGCATCTTTAATAAGCTGCTGCTTACCACCATTACAATAAAACTAATGGTAAACAGCCAGTACCGCTTTTTGTACAACAGTTTTGGGATCAGTATATAGTTGCAGATACACACCATCAGGGCCAGGTCCACTACCTTAATAAAAGTTACCATAAAAGCCGTGCTGCTACTGGCGTACCCATCTGCTCTAAAATAATACCAGGCCGCAAAAAGCAGCAACCACGCCAGTCCAAACCATAATCTGTATCTGCGGATAAGTTCCATTGTTCAAAATAACGGGGCTACTACTATCGTCCCTACCCTATTACAGCAAAAGTTATTTTCTCTTGATGAAATGTAGTTAAACCCATTGTTAAGTTAAGGATTCCCTGCGTGTAAGCAAATGAAAAAAAAGCAATGAATGAAGAGGCCTGGCCGCAGATTCAATTCATTTTTGTAAATTGTTGCCCTACAAAATCCAAGCATGACCAGGATCCCGGAATCAGAACTGATACTCGATAGCAGGGGCGCCATTTACCATATTGGCATCAGGCCCGAAGAATTGGCCGACACCGTGTTGCTTGTTGGTGACCCCGACAGGGTAAAAAAAGTAAGCAAACATTTTGATAGGGTTGAATTTGAATGGCAGCACCGGGAGTTCATTACGCACACGGGTTTTATTGGTAAAAAAAGGATCTCTGTTATCAGCACCGGGATCGGACCTGATAATATTGATATCGCCATTAACGAAATAGATGCGCTGGCCAATATCGACTTCAATTCAAGAACCATCAGGCCACAACTCAAATCGCTTCAGCTCATCCGCATGGGCACTTCAGGTTCTCTGCAAAAAGATATCCCGGTAGATAGTTTTGTGGCAGGCACCCATGGCCTGGGCTTTGACAACGTGATGCATTTTTATGTAAAACAAAATACCGAAGCAGAACTGGCCCTGGTTGATGCGTTTAAAACACATACCGGGCTTACAAGCGGAAACGTGTTGCCCTATATTTTTGAAGGAAGCAAGCAACTACTGAGTGTATTCAACGAGGGTTATCACAAAGGCATCACTATCGGCTGCCCGGGCTTCTTTGGTCCACAGGGACGCATCCTGCGACTGGAACTCGCCTATCCCGGCCTTATCGACAAACTCACTCATTTTACATATAACAATCATTTCATCTCCAACTTTGAAATGGAGAGCTCTGCCATTTATGGCTTTGGCAGGCTGATGAACCATCAGTGCCTGAGCCTGAACGTAATTGTAGCCAACCGTGTGGCACAGGAATTCTCAAAAGATGGTAATGCAGCGGTGGAGCGGCTAATAACGCATAGCCTGCAGCTATTGGCAGATGCAGCGGAATAAAAACCCGCTGCTGAACGAAATAATTCGCCCCTACCGGGAATATGGTATGCTCCATAATAATTTCAGGCGGTTTGGCTATCTGCGTTTTAATTCGTTAGTTTATCGCCTGATAACTGAAAATTTCAACGCTTATGAGAAAAAGAAGATCAGCATCTCTTTTGATGCTTGGTTGTTTTTTTGTATCTGCCCTTAACGCACAAATTACCTACCCCGTAAATGGCGTGGCCGACAAAAGAACCACTGTATATGCTTTTACCAATGCCACTATTTACAAGGATGCACAGTCCAGTATTCCATCGGGCACACTGCTGGTAAAAGAAGGAAAAATTATTGCGGTTGGCAATAATGTAAATATTCCTAAAGAAGCTATCGTAATGGATTGCAAGGGAAAATTTATTTACCCGTCCTTCATCGATATTTACAGCGACTATGGTATCCCAGTGCCTCAAAGAGCGCCCGGTGGCTTTAATTTTAATCAACCCAGCCAGCTTACCTCCAACACCAAAGGAGCCTACAACTGGAACCAGGCTATCCGCTCCGAGGTGGATGCGGTAAACATTTTTGCGGCAGATGCCAGCAAGGCAAAAAGCTTAAGAGAAATTGGTTTCGGCGCTGTACTGACCCACCAGAAAGATGGTATTGCAAGAGGTACCGGCAGTTTTGTTTCCCTAGCCGATAAAGCAGAGAACCTCACTATCATCAAAGAAAAAGCTTCCTCGCATTATAGTTTCAGCAAAGGAACTTCTACACAATCTTACCCCGGCAGTATCATGGGTAGCATTGCCTTATTGCGCCAGAGTTTTTT
>CBFGLL010000047.1:0-11331 GCA_965649585.1 uncultured Chitinophagaceae bacterium
TAAGGAGGGATTTTAAAGCATAAGTCAATTAGCTAATTAGCCAATATGCTAATGTGCTAATGGAAAAACATAGAATAACAAATTGGAATTAGCAAATTAGCTAATTAGCAAATTATCAAATTATAACAAGATGTCTAAAAAAGTAGATTTCGTAAAGAGCCTTCAAGGTTTAAGTGAAGCAGATTTAGCGGCGAAGATCAAAGAAGATGAACAACGTTTGAAGAAGTTGAGTTTTGCTCATGCTATCTCGCCGTTGGAAAATCCTCAAAGCATCCGTGCATTAAGAAGAGATATTGCACGTTTGAAAACTCAATTAAGAAAAACTCAAATTGGAGCGTAAGCCCCGGTTAAACAGATAAAAGATGGAAGCAACAACAACTGCAACTAAAGTTGTAAGAAATTTAAGAAAAACGAGGATCGGTATTGTATCCAGCAATAAAATGGATAAAACCATCACCGTAAAAGTTGAAAGAAAGATCAAGCACCCGCTGTATGGTAAGTTCCTTAAAAAAACTACCAGCTTTCATGCTCATGATGAAAAGAATGAGTGCAGCATCGGTGATACTGTAAAGATCATGGAGAGCCGTCCTTTGAGCAAAACAAAGCGTTGGAGATTGGTGGAGATCGTAGAAAAAGTGAAATAAAGTAGTAAGTACTTAGTACTTAGTATTAAGATAAGAATATAAATATTGAGAACTAGTCTAAGTACTGAATACTAAGTACTAGATACTAAAAGAAATAAAATGATTCAGCAAGAAAGCAGACTAAACGTAGCGGATAACAGCGGTGCTAAAGAAGTATTGTGTATTCGTGTACTGGGCAATAGCGGCCAGGACTATGCAAAGATCGGCGACAAGATTGTTGTTACCGTAAAAGATGCAATGCCTGCAGGTGGTATTAAAAAAGGTACTGTGAGCAAAGCAGTAATTGTTCGTACTGTAAACAAACTGCGTCGTAAAGATGGTTCTTATATCCGTTTTGACGACAATGCGGTTGTATTGTTGAACAATTCCGATGAACCAAGGGGCACCCGTATTTTTGGCCCGGTGGCTCGTGAGTTGAGAGATAAAGGATACATGAAGATCATCTCCCTGGCTCCGGAAGTATTGTAAGAGGTAAGTATTAAGTATTGAGTACTTAGTACCAAGACAAAGAGACAAATTATTAGGAATATCTCAGTGCTAAGTACCAAATACTAAGTACTAAAAACAAAATAAAATGAGTACAAGATTTAAACCCAAATTCAACATTAAAAAAGGCGATCAGGTAGTAGTAATATCTGGTGAGGATAAAGATTTGAAGAAGCCACGTAAGGTGTTGGAAGTTATTTTGGATAAAGCTCGTGTATTGGTAGAAGGTGTTAACATCGTTACCAAGCACACAAAACCAACGGCTCAGAATACCAAAGGTGGTATTTTGAAAGTAGAAGCCCCTATTGCTATCAGCAACGTGATGTTGTGGGATGCTAAAACAGGCGGCCCGAGTAAAGTAAAACGCACTCGTGAAAATGGTAAACTAGTTCGTGTAGCTAAAAAATCAGGGGAGGTAATTAAATAATGAGCACAACAGTAAATACAACCAGGTTAGCAGATAAGTACAAAAAAGAAGTTGTACCTGCTTTGATGAAAAAATTCAGTTATAAAACTGTAATGCAGGCTCCAAAACTCACCAAGATCTGTTTGAATCGTGGTGTAAACGGTGCGGTAAACGATAAAAAGTTAATCGACATCGCCGTGGAAGAGCTGAGCAATATTACCGGTCAAAAAGCGGTAGCTACTTTGAGTAAGAAAGATATTTCAAACTTTAAGTTGCGTAAAAACATGCCGATCGGTGCACGTGTTACTTTGCGTGGACAAAAAATGTACGAGTTCCTCGACAGGCTGGTATCAGTATCATTGCCACGTGTGCGTGACTTTAAAGGTATCAACGATAAGTCTTTTGATGGTCGTGGAAACTACACACTGGGTGTTACCGAGCAGATCATTTTTCCTGAGATCGATATCGACAAGGTAAATAAGATCACTGGTTTGGATATCACTTTTGTAACAACAGCGAGCACCAACGAAGAGGCTTATGAATTGCTGAAAGAGTTAGGTATGCCTTTTAAAAACATCAAAAAGTAAAATCAGTATTGAGTACTTAGTATTAAGTACTGAGATACAACCAAACAAGAAATTGTCTAAAAATCTAAGTACTAAGTACTTAATACTAAATAAAAATTATGGCAAAAAAATCAATTGAAGCCAGGCAAAGAAAAAGAGAGAGAATCGTTGCAAAATTTGCAGAAAAACGTGCTGCTCTTAAAGCTGAAGGTGATTATGCAGCATTGGATCTTCTTCCAAAAAATGCATCTCCTGTACGTTTAAAAAATCGTTGCCAGCTTACTGGTCGTCCAAAAGGTTACATGCGTCACTTTGGTGTGAGTCGTGTAATGTTCAGAGACATGGCTTTGCAGGGTAAGATCCCGGGTGTGAAGAAAGCCAGCTGGTAAGCTAAGTACTGAGTACCTGGTACCAAGTACTGAGGCTTGGATATCGCATTGTAAAAACAAATTATTAAATCAATTAACTAAAAATAACAATGGTTACTGATCCAATTGCAGATTATTTAACTAGAATACGTAACGCTCAAATGGCTAATCACCGCATCGTGGAGATTCCTGCCAGCAATTTGAAAAAACGTATCACAGAAATTTTGTACGAAAAAGGTTATATCCTTAAGTACAAGTTTGAAGACAACAACAAACAAGGTCTTATTAAAATAGCTTTGAAATATGACCCGGCTACTAAATTGCCGGCTATCCAAAGCCTTGAGAGAGTAAGTCGCCCAGGTCTGCGTACATACGCAAAGCCAGCTGACTTCAGGAGAGTGAAGAATGGTTTGGGTGTTGCCATCGTTTCTACCTCAAAAGGTGTAATGACGGATAAAGAAGCAAAAGCACAAAACGTAGGTGGAGAGGTTCTTTGCAACATCTTCTAATAAAAAATAAAGTACAACAGCTGCAGATACATTAAGCCGAGACTATACCAGGCTGACCGGTTTGCAGGATCTGATAAAAATAAAAAAGTTATACTATGAGTCGTATAGGTAAAAAGCCGGTAGAAGTTCCAGGTGGCGTAACGGTTACAGTTGGTAAGGACAATGTGATCACCGTTAAAGGACCAAAGGGTGAATTGACAGAAACAATCGATCGTGACATTAAAGTGGAAGTGAAAGACAACAATGTTGAATTCTCTCGTCCTACCGATCAGATCCGTCACCGTGCTATGCATGGTTTGTATCGCTCTTTAATCAGCAACATGGTTAAAGGTGTTACAGAAGGATTTAAAAAAGAATTAGAATTAGTGGGTGTAGGTTATAAAGCGGCTAACCAGGGTAATTTACTTGATCTTTCTTTGGGTTATTCTCACAACATTATTTTCGAGATCCCTAAAGAACTGAAAGTAGCCACCGTTACTGAAAAAGGTAAAAACCCGATCATCACATTAGAAGGTACCGATAAGCAATTGCTTGGCCAGGTATGTGCTAAAATCCGCAGCCTGCGTAAGCCAGAACCATACAAAGGTAAAGGTGTGAAATTCGTAGGAGAAGTGTTGAGAAGGAAAGCTGGTAAAGCGGCTGGTAAATAATAATTAGCCAATTAGCCAATTAGCCAATTCGATAATGACAAGTTCATCAGGATGTTAAACCATTATCACATTGGCTGATTATCAAATTATCAAATTGTTCTCCGGCAGTATCGGGGAATGTAAATAACACAAAAATGAGTAACAATAAATCAACAGCGAGACAAAAGATCAGGTATCGCATTCGTAAAAAAGTAGCGGGTACTTCATCAAAACCAAGGCTGAGCGTTTTTAGAAGCAATACAGATATCTATGCTCAACTGATCGACGACAATAGCGGGGTAACCATCGCTGCTGCCTCATCTAAGCAAAAAGATATCACTGCTCAAAAAGCACCAAAGATTGATAAAAGCAAAATGGTAGGAGAAGCTATCGCCAAAAAAGCAACTGAACTGGGTATCAAGCAGGTTGTATTTGATCGTAGCGGGTATATCTATCATGGCCGTGTGAAAGCGGTTGCAGAAGGTGCAAGAGAGGGTGGACTTGAATTCTAAGATGGCTGATTGCAGATTTATGATTTATCTGCGTTAAAATAAAACAAATCAAAAATCATAAATCACAAATCGTAAACTGATATAGATGTCAAACGTAATTGTAAATAAAGTGAAAGCCGGTGAGCTTGAATTGAAAGAAAAAGTTGTTGCCATCAATCGTGTGGTTAAAACAACTAAGGGCGGCCGTGCATTCAGTTTCTCTGCATTAGTAGTGGTGGGTAACGAAGCCGGTGTAGTAGGTCATGGATTAGGTAAGGCTAAAGAGGTTCAGGAAGCTATTACCAAAGGAATTGAAGATGCTAAAAAGAATCTTATTAAAGTTCCTGTAATGCATGGTACTATTCCACACGAGCAATTAACTAAAGAAGGTGCTGCAAAAGTATTGATCAAGCCAGCTGCCCAGGGTACTGGTGTGATTGCCGGAGGTAGCATGCGTGCGGTATTGGAAAGTGCAGGTATTACCGACGTATTGGCTAAGAGCCTTGGAAGTGCTAACCCACACAACGTGGTAAAAGCAACCGTAAAGGCATTGGCTACATTGCGTGAACCAATCGCTGTTTCTAAAACACGTAACATTGGATTAAAGAAAGTATTTAACGGATAATCTAAGTACTGAGTACTAAGTACTAAGTACTTAGACAAAGTGCATCAACTTAATAACGATGGCAAAGAAAATTAAAGTAACCCAGGTAAGAAGCGTAATTGACAGACCGGAGCGTCAAAAAAGAACAATGATCGCATTGGGCCTGAAAAAAATGAATGCTACTGTAGAAGTAGAAGCAACTCCGCAAGTATTGGGTATGGTGAACAAAGTGAGCCACCTGGTGAAAGTGGAAGAGGCGTAATTAGCCAATTAGCCAATGATTGTTTCAATTCGGACGTTCTTTCATTAGCACATTAGCATATTAGCACATTAGCTAATTATCAAATTATCGAATTATTAAAGCGAGGGGTGATTCCCCGAAAGTATAAAATCAAATAAAAATGAATTTACATTCTCTTAAGCCTGCTAAAGGTTCTACACACAAAGAAAAAAGATTGGGCCGTGGTGAGGCTAGTGGTAAAGGTGGTACATCTACCAAAGGTAACAAGGGTGGACAAAGCCGTGCCGGTTACAAAAGTAAAAAAGCACACGAAGGTGGACAGATGCCGATTCAGCGTCGTATTCCAAAGCGTGGTTTTACCAACATCAACCGTGTGGAGTATAAAGTACTGAACCTGGGTAAGATCGATCATTACGCAGAAAAATATGGTATTACAGAATTCAGCCTGCAAAACCTTTATATCAATGGTTTGATTGGCCAGAACGATGCCATCAAAGTATTGGGTAACGGAGAGCTCAAAGGCAAGTATAATTTCAAAGTAAATGCGGTGAGCGAAAAAGCGAAGGCCGCCATTGAAGCTGCCGGCGGTACAGTTGAAATTGTAAAATAATTTTCCCGATATTTGCCACCCCGTCTTGTGCGGGGTCTTTTTACATTTAGAGCATTTTTAAACCGAACTAAATTTTGTGAAGAAGTTTATAACCACACTCAAGAATATCTGGAGCATTGAGGAACTGAGAAATAAAATCGTTTTCACCCTTTTACTGCTTTTCATCTATCGCCTGGGTTCGTTCATCGTATTACCAGGTATCGATCCTAATAAATTATCAAATCTCGAAGCCAACACGCAGGGTGGTATCCTCGGTTTGTTGAATGCCTTTGTGGGTGGTGCGTTTTCTAAAGCGTCCATTTTTGCATTGGGCATCATGCCCTATATCTCTGCTTCTATCTTTATGCAACTGGTAACCATCCTGGTTCCGCAGATGGCAAAAATTCAGAAAGAAGGTGAGAGTGGAAGAAAGAAAATTAACCAGTGGACAAGGTATCTCACTGTAATTGTGACTGCCTTCCAGGCCGCAGCCTATATTGGTTACCTGCATAGCCCCGGTATCAGGGAAGCATTGATCCCCGCTTACGGAAACTTTTTCTGGGTATCTACAGTAATTGTATTAACCACGGGAACTTTATTTGTAATGTGGCTGGGTGAAAAAATTACCGATAAAGGTTTAGGTAATGGTACTTCTATCATCATCATGATCGGTATCCTTGCCCGTTTGCCTCATTCCTTTATGGAAGAGTGGACCTCGAGGTTAACTAAATATGGTGCAGGTGGTTTGTTGTTCGTATTGGTGGAACTGATCTTCCTGGTGGCCATCATCATGGGATTGATCATGCTGGTACAGGGTACAAGAAAAGTTCCTGTAAACTATGCAAAACAAATTGTTGGCAACCGCCAGTTAGGTGGGGCCCGTAATTTCCTTCCTTTGAAAGTGAATGCTGCGGGTGTAATGCCCATCATCTTTGCACAGGCGATCTTATTTTTACCAACTGTATTTACCGGGTTTACCAATAGTGGCTGGGCAAGGTATTTTACAGATCATACCAACTGGGTGTATATGATCGTGTATTCAGTGGCGGTAATAGCATTTACCTTCCTGTACACTGCTTTGATATTTAATCCAAAACAAATGGCTGATGAATTAAAGCGTAACAACGGTTTTATTCCCGGTGTAAAACCCGGCCAGCCCACTGCAGATTATATTGGTACCATCATGGACAGGATCACTTTCCCCGGTGCTATTTTACTTGCGGTTGTTGGTATCTTACCTGGATTGTTCCAATTGGTATTTAACATGCAGATGAACTTCTCTACCTTCTTTGGTGGTACTTCTTTGCTGATCATGGTAGGTGTTATTTTGGATACACTACAACAGATCGAAACACAATTATTGATGCGTCAATACGATGGTTTGATGAGCAGCGGTAGAGTACAAGGCCGCCAGACGGTTACCCCGGGTAGCATTTAGTTGAATCATCCAAATGCTCTCAACTTATATTATTAAATCACTTTTTAACTTTGCAGCTATGAAAATTAATAAGAGTACACTTTTTGTTTTACTTGCAATACTGCTTGGAAACGGCTGCACAAAAATAGATGACTCCATTAATATTGATAAGACCCCTGTAACAATTAAGGAAGGTATAGTTGTTTTTGATAAAATAGAAGATTATCTACACATTGCAGAAAATATCGATGAAAAGCAAACCGAATTGTCTAAACAACTAAATCAGGGTAATTTTTCATCCCTCAAATACAGGACTTTTTCTGCAAACTCGTCTACGAATGGAGTAAATTCAATATCGAATTTTACTAATGATTTTGACACCACATTATATACTAAATATCTTCTTGAGATATTGAATGAAGACAAGATTTGTATGATTGATAGTTTTTTAATTAAGGTTGATATGGATAATGTGTTTTGCTCTGTTATTGATCAGAAACAGTACTCCTCTGAAACAAGTGACATTTTGGAAAATGACTTTTCAAATCCGCATATTATGGTGTTTTTGGACCCCAGTGAACCGGTTTTAGAAGTTTTATCAGGGTTACGAGATAACACTATCACCTGGGAGGGGTATCAAGACTCGTTAGCGAGGAAAGGTGGCCAAGGAATTTGCCTAAAGAGAGGATTACGTAATAAGGAAGATGTAAAATTGGACTATTATTTGGGAAATTTGGGTAACTATAGACCTTTTACAACTAAAGCAGGATATTATAGGGGCTTCATTCATTTTGAACTAACAGCAGAAGCCTATTGTCATTATGCATTTGATCCAATAGAGATGTATGGTTCTTATTCGTGGGAAGGTGTTTGTAAGGGTTCAAAGCAAGGTACTTATCGTCAATCTTCATATAATGTTTCGCCAAATGGAAGTGGTGGATCGGTGCATTATGAAAATATAAAAAGGCTTTATTCTGGAGGATCTGCCCTACGCTCCGTAAGTCTTACTACTCAAGCGACTGCACCATCAAATACTGTCGGACAGGTAGCGTCCATAAACTAATTTTATTTGGAACTTCCATAGTGATTCGATTGAGATTTGGTTTGCATTCGCTGTAAATGAATTAATGTATCTTAAGCTCTATGAAGAGTATTATTTTCATACTAAGTATTATTATTTTTTCAAATAGCTACGGTCAATCTTTGGTTTTAAGACCTGGAGTGGGGGTGAGATTTTTTAAAACCAAAATAGACAATTCACTCCCAAATGATTTAGATGAAACATTTTCTGGGAATAGAAGATTTTCCCAAGTTGCTTTTGTTATTGCGGCTGAAATCCTGTATAATAGGCAAAGTTTCGAACTTTCATACACCAGTCAACATCTCCCAAGTTTTGCGTCTACAACTTTTTCATCTGTAGGAATTAGTCAGCAACACGTCGAAGATGGGGGAATTAGCCAATTCCAAATCGCTTATAACAGGTTTTTTAGAACTGAAAAGTTCCTCTCGAATAAAGGCGTTATTCCTTTTTCAGGAATTGGTATTGGATTGGGAATCAATAGGCCAGGCTCATTTTATGACTCATCGGGATATCATTCACGATTTTATTCAACCATTTATCCTAGCGAATATATAGACTACACTCAAACTAACAAATCAATTTCAAAGATTGGAATGAGCCTAATTTTTAAGATCGGTATCTCAGTGCAAAGAGAAAAGATTGAGAGAATTAGGGTCTATGGGATATATAATTTGGGGGTAAATAAACTAATGGAATCTAACTATATCTATTACCATTCTCAAAAAAAATATTTCGGATCATCTTCATCCAAAGGGAACCAGTTTTCATTACTCCTCACAGCGCCCATTTACATAAGAAGAAAAAAATAATTACTATTAAATATTTAGTGCTTATACTCGTACTTTATTCCTGTAAAATTTCATCGAGAGAAGAAGAAATAGCAAGTACTAGATATGAAAATAGAAGAGATGTATTTAAAAGGCAGATGGATTCTATCAAATTGCTTGTAAAACCTGGGGATATTATTTTTAGAGGAGGTACAGATATTGAAAGCGATATAATTAGAAGTTTTTCAAGAAAGGATAATTCATTTTCTCATTGTGGAATAATGCTCATTACAGATTCCGGTCTACGAGTCGCCCATATTTTAGGAGGTAGAACAAATATTAGTGGTAACATCCTGTTTCAGTCAGTAGAAGATTTTTTTTCTTACCCCAATAATGAGGCCGCTGGCCTATATACTATGAATTTAACTACACTTGAAGTTGAGTCTGCCAAGTTATTTGTAGACTCAGTCGACCGAGATGGTATTAGTTTTGATATTAAATTCAACTTGTTTACAAAAGATAAATTGTATTGTACTGAATTGCTAGTGGATGCTATTTCCTATGCGAAAAAAGATACAAATCTTTTTTCGCCAGTAAGGTTCAACCTGCAAAATACAAAGTATCGATTTCTATCAAATGATGGGAACCATTTCCTGTTCTATCCAATAGATGAATTTCAACTCAACAAATATTTATTAAAAAAGGCGACCTTTTATTTTCCGAACTACAATGAAACTTAGTCTCATTTATGATTCATTACAAAACAAAAGAAGAGATAGAGATCATGCGCCACAGTTGCCTGCTGGTAGGCGAAGCGCATGCAGAACTGGTGAAAGTATTAAAACCGGGCATGACGAGCTTGCAGGTGAACGAGATCGTTGAAACATTTATCAGGGATAACGGCGGTGTGCCCTCTTTTAAGGGCTATGGAGATTATCCTTTTGCTACTTGTATTTCTATTAACGATGTAGTGGTACATGGTTTTCCTAACGGGCATGTATTAAAGGACGGTGATATTGTCTCCCTCGATATTGGCGTTTACAAAAATGGTTTTCATGGTGACAGCGCCTATACTTACGCTATCGGAGAAGTAAGCGATGAAGTGAAACAATTGCTGAAGGTTACCAAGGAATCTTTGTATAAAGGAATAGAAAAGGCCCGTAATGGCAACAGGGTTGGTGATATAGCTTTTGCGATACAGGAGCACACAGAAAAGAAACATGGCTATGGTGTGGTGAGAGATCTTGTAGGTCATGGACTCGGCAGAAGTATGCACGAAGAGCCACAGGTACCTAATTATGGAAAAAGAGGAACCGGTGCCAAGCTCAAGCCGGGAATGGTTCTGGCGATCGAACCCATGATCAACCTCGGTGTAAAAGAAGTATTCCAGGAAGACGATGGCTGGACAATCAGAACAAAAGATGGAAAGATGTCTGCCCATTTTGAACATGATGTTTGCATTACCAATGGCGATCCTGATATTCTTTCATCCTTTGAAAAGATTGAAGCGGCGGAAAGGGCGAATCCTAATTTAACCTGGTGCCACGATTAAGTCAATAAGTCATTGAGTCATTAGTAATGGTCAATAGGTGGGGAAAGTTTATACAGGTTTTGAAATGACCTAATGACAAATGACTCAATGACCCAATTATGGAGAAGTGTGTACTGAATAGATTAAAATGACTAATGACTAATGACTTAATGACAAATTGATAAATGTCTTCAAACAATAAAATACTAGTAGTGATCGGCGGCGGTGCTGCCGGTTTTTTTTGTGCGGTAAATGCTGCACGAATGCAGCCTGGCCTGCAGGTAATATTGTTAGAGAAAAGTTCAAAGCTTTTGAGCAAAGTGAAGATCAGTGGCGGAGGAAGATGTAATGTTACTCATGCCTGCTTTTCGATTTCGGATATGATCAAAAAATATCCAAGAGGTAGTTCATTTTTAAAAAGAGCTTTTCACCATTTCTTTACAATTGATACAATCGAGTGGTTTCAGCAAAGAGGAATTGATTTGAAAACAGAAGCAGATGGAAGAATGTTCCCACAATCGAATACTTCTCAAACCATAATTGATTGCCTGCTACAGGAAGCAAATCGGTATAAGGTAGATATACGGATGAACGCATCTGTTGAATCAATTATTAAAGAAGTTCGATTTGTAATTACAACAACAGGGGGAAAAAAACTGCAAGCAGATTTTGTTTGCATAGCTTGTGGGGGATTGCCTAGACTTTCCCAGTTTGACTGGGTAATGAAAACCGGGCATACGATTGAAGAGCCGGTTCCATCTTTATTTACATTTAATATTCCAAACAACCCTATTACAAAACTGATGGGGCTGAGTGTTGAACATGCCGTTTTAAAAATTGCAGGAACAAAATTGCAGCAGGAAGGTCCATTGCTGGTAACACACTGGGGACTGAGTGGGCCTGCAGCTTTAAAACTTTCTGCATGGGCGGCCCGGGAACTGGCGAATATGCAATACAATTGTACACTGATCGTAAACTGGCTGCCGGCTTACCACGAAAATT
>CBFGLL010000048.1:0-11207 GCA_965649585.1 uncultured Chitinophagaceae bacterium
AAAAGAAGAGATGGATGTGATAGAGAAGTTTTTGCCAAAGCAAATGAGTGAAGATGAAATAAGAGCTTCCGTTAAAGAAATTATTACAGAAACGGGTGCAGCGTCTCCTGCAGATATGGGCAAGGTAATGGGCGTAGCTTCAAAACAACTGGCTGGTAAAGCCGATGGTAAAACCATCAGCGCCATCGTTAAGGAATTACTGGCATACTGATCCCATGCTGATTGACATCATCTTTTTTATTTTAGTAGTTCTTGCTGTATTCAAAGGATACAGCAAGGGTTTTATACTTGCGCTTTTCAGCGTTGCCGGGCTTATAATCGGGCTTGCCGCAGCGCTTAAGTTTTCCGCTTACGTGGCGGAGCAACTGGCAGGTTCTCTCAACGTTTCGTACAAATGGCTACCCGTATTGTCATTCCTCCTGGTATTTATCGGGGTAATGTTCCTGGTGCGCCTGGGTGCAAGAATGATACAAAGCGGCGTAGAATTGGCCATGATGGGATGGGTGAACAGGATCGCAGGAATTTTGTTGTACGTTTTACTGTATAGTATTTTATACAGCGTGTTTTTATTTTACGCAGTACAGCTAAAAATCTTTTCACCCGAAACCGTTGCCGCTTCTGGCGTGTACCGTTACATTCAACCCATCGGCCCGGCGGTCATCAATTCACTTGGAACTATTATTCCATGGTTCAAAAATATTTTCGCAGAATTGCAGAAATTTTTCGAATCCGTGGTACCCGCTACCAGCACCGCAAATCCCTGAGTTTCTCTATGTTTGCTTTAAAAGGTAATTACCTCATTTTTAGTTCAGGTTTGGTATCTTTGACCCAATACCCGAACTTTATTAGAAATCAGGTATTTTTAGCACAACTAAAAGGCTGCCATACTAATAGATGACCTACGAGATAAAACAAGACGGCAAATTCAAGTACATTGAAGAAGGGCAAGGCGAACCGCTGATGTTGTTGCATGGCCTGTTTGGCGCATTGAGCAATTTCAGGTTTCTCATCGAACACTTTAAACAAACGCATACGGTAGTGGTGCCCATGCTTCCTTTGCTTGACCTCGACCTTTTACACACTTCGGTAGGCGGGCTTGAAAAATATGTTCAGAAATTTATAGAGCAACGTAAATACAATGAAATTCACCTGATGGGTAATTCATTGGGCGGCCATGTGGCGCTGGTTCATATTTTAAAACATCCTGAAAAAATAAAGTCGCTCATTTTAACGGGTAGTTCCGGCTTGTTTGAAAATGGAATGGGCGATACCTATCCAAAAAGGGGCGACAAAGAATATATCCGCAACAAAACTGCACTCACATTTTACGATCCTGCACTGGCAACAGATGAACTGGTGAACGAAGTGTTTGAGATCACCAATAACCGGCTGAAGGTAATAAAGATCATTGCTCTTGCTAAAAGTGCTATCAGGAACAACCTGGGTGAAGAGTTGATGAACATTCAGCAACCTACCTGTTTAATTTGGGGAAACAACGATACCATCACTCCACCATTTGTAGGCAAAGAGTTTAACAAACTTATTCCAAACAGCGAATTACATTTTATTGATAAATGCGGCCATGCTCCGATGATGGAAGTGCCGGAAGAATTTAATAAAATTTTAGAAGGCTTCCTGGCAAAATTAAAATCTCCTGCTGCAACGGTTTAACGAATTTTCTGGTCTGTATATTTAACCGGGATGTTCGTGAAATCAACATCCTATTAAAAATTAATATAAAAAAACAGGCACATGTTAACCATCGACCTCATCAGCAATAATATTCCAAGGTTACAGTTACAGGACAGTGTTGCTAAAGCGCTTCAACTTGTGGCGGATTTCAGGGTTACACATTTGCCCGTTGTATCCGAAGACACCTACCTGGGCTTGATAAGTGAAGAAGACCTGCTGGATGTGGATAATGAAAAAGGTACCCTTGAATTTTTGCAGGAACATTTTGTAAATGCTTTTGTAAAAGATAATGTGCATTTTTTAAATGCGGTAAATGTGAGCAACCAGTTCGATTGTAACATTGTACCGGTGGTAACAGAAGAAGGTGAACTGGCCGGTGTAATTACTACCGGCGACTTATTAAAAATGCTGGGCAATTTTGCGGGGGCCAATGAAATAGGTGGTATCATCGTCTTGGAAATGGAGCGCAGCCAGTTTGCTATTTCGGAGATCAGCCGCCTGGTGGAAAGTAACGATTGTACAATCCTGCATCTTAACTCACATGCCGATGCTAATACCGGCATGCTCACCGTAACATTGCATATTAACAAGCGGGAAATTGCAGCCGTAGTGGCTACCTTTGAAAGGTACGACTACGATGTGATCTACTATTTTGGAAATGAAAATTTTGAAAACGAGATCCATAGTAATTACCGCCACCTCATGAACTACCTCGATATTTAAATTTTTAACCAGCAGCCTGTTAATGTTTAATCCTTTTGCTTATTCAATGCTGGTTCGTAAAATCTTACCGTGGCCACACCTGCTTATTTGCTCGTCGTTTTTACTGCTCTCATTAGTGTTAAAAGGCCAGGCAGATAGCGCAGTAGTAAATACCGTGTTGGCAGATATTGTGCGGCAAGACTCCTCCCTGTTACTAAAAATAGATTCTATTTCTGTTATAGGCAATAAAAAAACCAAACGATACATCATTGTAAGAGAGATGCTTTTAAAAGTCGGTGCCGATGTAAGGGCTGATTCGCTACTAGATAAAATTGAACACTCACGGCAGTTGGTGTATAACACCAATCTTTTTTCCGACGTTGATATTGTTCCAAGGTTCACGAACGCTAAACACCTGGTGTTGGAAGTAAGGGTTAAAGAACGTTGGTATATTTATCCCACCCCTCAGTTTCAACTGGTAGATCGTAATTTTAATGAATGGATCAACCGCTACAATGCAAGCCTGGACAGGGTTGTGTATGGTGTAAAGTTTGCGCATTACAACCTGAGTGGAAGAAGAGACCAGTTAAGGGTTTACCTGCTCAATGGTTTTGCCCGCAATTTCTCCATGTATTATACTGCCCCTTACAGCAACCCCGATCTTACAGAGGGTTTTGGTTTTGGAACAGGGTTTACCCAGTCGAGGGATGTAACCTACGGCACCAGCAAAAATAATCAGCCCCTGCGTTATAGCACTGCAGACAAAGATTTTGTGAGAAGCAGTTATTTTTTAAGCGGCAATTATATTGCCCGCCGGGGCTATTATAAAAGGCACTTATATAGCGTTGGGTTCGCCTACAGCCGTGTACAGGATAGCGTAATCACCAAGTACAATCCCGGTTTTTATGATAACGGTAATAAAAGTTTTATCGCCTATCCTGAAATTGGTTATTCTTTTCAATACCTGCATGTAAACAATGTGAATTACCCACTGGAAGGCAAAGCCTATTTTGTTTCTATTTCAAAACGTGGCCTTGGCATTAGTGGTGGCGTGAATATGCTTTCATTAAATGGAAGCTTTAATCGTTACTGGTCTTTAGGTAAAAACTGGTATCAGAGTATGGTAAGTTATGGCAGGTTAAAACTGCCCTTTAAGCAACCCTATGTAAACCAGTTTGCAATGGGCTACGATGAGTACTATTTACGGGGCCTCGAAAATTATGTGATAGATGGGGTAGCAAGCGGCATGCTCAAGTACACCCTTCGAAAAAAGTTGTTTGGTTTTAATATTCCCGTTCCAATAAAAAACAATGTGATCAACAAAATACCATTCCAGTTTTTTGCCAAAACTTATGGTGATGCAGGGTATAGCTATTCCAAATATGGTCCGGAAACGGTATTGGGTAACCAGTTGTTGTACACAGGCGGCTTCGGTTTAGATATTTTGTCTTTATACGACATCAATGCTAGCTTTGAGTATAGTTTCAATCAATTAGGGCAAAAGGGGTTATTTTTGCATATAAAGGGAGGTTTTTAAAATGCCCCCGTCTTTTCATGAGAATAGCAATATACAGCAGGGGTATTGAAAACAACCAGGTGCAGGATATTGAGTTATTGCTTAAAGAATTAGTGAAACACGGCGTAGAGCCGGTTTTTTACCAGGATTTTTTCAACCAGTTTTATTGTGCGGTAGATTTGGAGGGCTCTTATTCTACCTTTAATTCCAATGATGATATGGACAGTAGCATCGACTGCCTCATTAGTTTGGGTGGCGATGGTACTTTGCTGGATACGGTAACCCTCGTAAAAGAAACCGGCATTCCCGTGTTGGGCGTAAACTACGGCAGGCTTGGTTTCCTTGCTAATATTGGCCGTGATGAAATTCATACCGCCATCGAAGCCCTGGTGGAAAGAAAATATGTGCTGGATAAAAGAACATTGCTACACCTTGATGCAGATGTGCCTTTGTTTAATGATGTGCCTTATGCGCTCAACGAATTTACTTTGCATAAAAGTGATACATCGTCCATGATAAAAATTCATACTTATTTAAATGGGGAGTTTTTAAATACTTATTGGGCCGATGGATTAATTGTATCAACACCCACGGGTTCTACGGGCTACTCACTGAGTTGTAATGGACCGGTGGTATTTCCCGACAGCGCCAGTTTTGTAATAACACCAGTGTCGCCGCACAACCTTAATATCAGGCCTATCATTGTTCCAGATAATACTATTGTTTCTTTTGAAGTGGAAGGCCGCACAGAAAATTTTATCTGCAGCCTTGATAGCAGGAGAGAACTGGTGCCCAAAGAAGTTCAGCTGGCAGTTCGTAAAGAAGGCTTTGGCATCAACCTTATCCGCCTTAATGAAAATAATTTTCTGCAAACCCTGCGTAATAAACTGTCATGGGGGTTAGACAAACGTAACTAGCGGAGCTGCTACCATACAAGCATACATAAAATTTTTGCCGTTGATATTTCTACCAAAAAAGTTTCAGAAGTTGTTTGCCCTCTATTGGTTTTTGCTGGCCTACATCGTAGCTGCGCTGGTTTTTTGGTTTGTTACGCTCAACCGGCAAAATGACCTGATGGCAGCAATGCGCATAGAACAACTGGATAAAACTGCGCCAGACTACCAGCAACGCTTACAAAAAATTGATAGTGACCGCAGGCTGAAAGTAAGCCAATACAACGGTGAAGGTGTTGTGTTTTTACTCGTAATCATCGCCGGCGCTTACATTGTGTACCGTGCTGTAAAAAAACAGTTGAAGCTGAGCAATGAACAGCAACATTTTATGATGGCGGTAACCCATGAGCTCAAAACGCCGATTGCTGTAGCCCAGTTGAACCTGGAAACCATTCAGAAGCGTAAACTGGACGATGAACAGCAGCAGCGTTTACTGCAAAATACTTTGTATGAAACCACCCGGCTCAATACCCTTTGCAATAATTTATTACTCTCTTCGCAACTGGATGCGTCAGGTTATAAAACAACTAATGTTGAGCTTGATTTTACGGAACTCGTTCAGTCATGTGCCATTGATATGAGCAGGCGTTTTCCTGCACGGCAAATCAACAGGTCACTACAGGAAGGCGTGATTGTAGAAGGAGATGCTATGCTGCTGCAGATGCTGGTAAATAATTTATTAGAAAATGCACTCAAGTACTCTCCCAAAGAAAAACCAGTGGATATTACACTGCAGGCAAGCAATGATAAAGTGCAGCTGAACGTGGTTGACCACGGGCCGGGCATTGATGCGGCCGATAAAAAGAAGGCCTTTGAAAAATTTCACCGGCTTGGCAATGAAGCTACCCGCAGGGCAAAGGGTACAGGGCTTGGCCTGTATTTGTGTAAAAAAATAGTAAAAACACATGGCGGCGAAATTGAGGTGACCGACAATCCCGGCGGTGGCAGTATCTTTACCGTTGAACTTAAAGCAAGCGAATAAACCAACATACATGGCTGATAAAAAACTTTCCATTTTACTGGTAGAAGACGAAGAAAACCTACAGGAAGCACTTAAGCTAAACCTTGAATTGGAAGGGTATGAGGTTACGAGCAGTTATGATGGTGCGCATGCCATTAAAGCTTTCCAGGGAGAACATTTTGATCTTATTATTCTCGATGTGATGCTGCCCGAAATGGACGGTATCAGTGTGTGTGAAACAATCCGGCTCACCAATCCTTCTATTCCCATACTTATTTTAAGTGCAAAAAACAGCAGCGCAGACAGGGTGCTTGGTTTAAAAAAAGGCGCCGACGATTACCTCACTAAGCCTTTTAACCTGGAAGAATTATTATTGAGAGTAAATAAACTGCTTCGCAAAAGCGAACAAATGGCTGCCCGCAGCCCGTTGCCGGATGTGTACACTTTTGGTGAAAACAAGATTGATTTTAAAGCCCTGGAAGGAACCAATAAAGCGCAGGAAAAAATATTGCTATCCAAAAAAGAAGCCATGCTCCTGAAGCTTCTTATCGAAAATAAAAACGAGGTAGTGCCAAGGGAAAAAATATTACAAACTGTTTGGGGTTATAATGTGTACCCTACCACCCGTACCATCGACAATTTTATTTTAAGCTTTAGAAAATATTTTGAAGAAGACAGCCGGCATCCTCAGCACTTTCATTCAGTGCGGGGAATTGGCTATAAGTTTACAGAATAGAAGCCGTGTAACTATTGATGGTTTGCAACAGGGATTGCGCTTCGGCATAAGCATCTCTCATGTTTTCGTTCCGGCCATGTGGCGTGTATAGCTGCCATTCAATTTGCTGCAATAGCTTTTCCATTTGCAGTGTAGTGGCCACATCTACACCTTCTTTATCCATGGCCAGGGTAATTTTTTTAGCAGTGATATCTGCCATATTCAAACCATATTTTTCGGCCAACCAGCCCTTCAGCTCTGAATTTAGCAACTCGTAAAATGCTGTACAGTCGGGGCTGTTAAGGCATGCTTCTGTTTTGCTCAGGGGATTTTGTGGTCTTGCTGCTAAAAATCTTTTTTCTTCTTCCACAGCTCGCTGCTGTTTTGCGATAGCTTCCTTAAGTGCTGTTTCTTTTTTGATCGCTGATTTTTTCCGCTGCCAGTTGTACAATACCCACAAAAGGGATAAAGCCAGCAGACCAATGATCCACGGGCTATTTTTATATAAACGTATTGTAAACGGAACAGGTTTTTTTAGGATGGCTCCACTATCTATCAATGCAGATGCTGCGCCGTTGCCTTTTGTAACAGTAAATGCAATGGGTTTGGTGCTGATGCTGAAATACCTTTCGGCAGTGGGGTCAAAATAACTAAACTGTATGGCCGGGATCTGGTAATTGCCTTCTCCATCTACCGTAAAGGGAATTTCAAATGCCTTTGCACCCGTAAGTGGCACCTGGCGATCATCAAAATTTTCCTTAACCACGGCATCAAATCCTTCCAGCCCTTTTGGCCACACTATTTCTGGTGCGGTTAATAAATGAAGGTTACCTGCCCCGCTGATGTTAATGCTGAGTTTCCCCGGTTCTGAACTACTGAAATTTGTTTTCTCTAAAAAAGCTTCGATGCTGAATTTGCCAACAGCGCCATTGAAATTAGCCGGCTTGCCGGCAGTGGGCAAAGGTTTAACGGTCACCACCTGGGGTTTGCTCGTGAGCGTTACAGCCTGGGTAATGATGGCATCGGGGTTAAATCCAAAACCATTTAAAAAACCATCAACACTTCCCGACTGTGCGGCTTCTTCCCTGATGAATTGAACTTCGTTGTCGAGGCTGGCGGGCTCTAATTCAATCTGGCCATCCTGCAATGGATATAACTGTGATTTACGAACCGTGTAAACGCTGTACTCTTTGCCGTTGAGTGTTTCTTTGGAATGTTCCGTTTCATCTGGCTGCAAAATATCTATCACAGAAAACCCATTAAAGGAGGGGGCTTTCGTCATTTTGCTTTCACTCTTCAACCTCGTGTATAATTTATACGTTGCTACAATTGGTTCCCCAACATAACAACTGGTTTTACTGCATTGCAGGCGCAGCTGCATGTTTTTATTAACCTTGTCTGCAACGTGTTCACCTTTTTTGAGGATATAATCGGCATACAGTTCCATGGGTGCAGAATCCTCAAAGGGATCAAAAAACGGGTTAGCCATTCCTGCCTGGGGTTGGCCACTGGGCGTTTTTCCAACACCGGCTTTTACGGTTAGTTTCAGCGGGCCGCTGCTATATTTTTTTCCTGCAACCTGTACTGTTGCTTCTCCCAAAGAAAACTGGCCGGCTTTAATCGGCTGCAGCACGTAACTAAATGCGATATAGGTTTTACTCACTCCATTCACGGAACTCATACCCGTTTCCTGGTTTGGGCCGCTGATCACCCTGAAGTCTTTAAAAGAAGGAATTTTTAATTGTTGAATATCATTCGCATTTTCCAGCTCTATGCGCACGGTTGCGTATTCATCTTTGTATACCTGTGATGGAACTACCCGGGCGCTAAACTTTACCTGCGCCACCGAATCGGAGGCGAATAAGAATAAAATAAGCAGTAAGAAAAAAGATTGTAGCGGTCGCTTCATAACATCCCTGCAAAAATAAATTAATGCAGGTTGTAAGCAGAAGCATTCATCACAAAAAGCTTTAAACGAACTGTTAATTGTGGGCAATAAGATGGACGATTACAAATCGCCTAACTGCGGCCGAAGTACCAGTTCTTCTACAACAGCCTGGGGGCTAAGTTTGGAACAGGCCAGCACCATAGCTGCCACATCGCTGCTTTCCATAATGCGCTGTTGGCTGTTATCAAATCCCTCCCAGGAGCCCGTCATAACTGCACCGGGAGAAATATGGGTCACTTTAATTCCGGTACTTTTAAGCTCGTGGCGCAAGTTTTTACTAAAACCATGCAGGGCAAACTTGCTTACGCTGTAGCTTCCGCCTCCTTCATAAGCCTGCATGCCCGCAATACTGCCCATATTAAAAATATGCCCTTTGGATGCTGCGATCATAGCGGGTAGTAGTTGGCGGGTAAGATGGTAAGAACTGTAAAAATTTACATTCATTACCATTTCCATATTTCCTTCTGCTTCATTGCTGATATTGCCGGGGAGATAGATACCTGCATTATTGACCAGTATCTGCGGTGTTCCCTGTTGCAGGCACCAGGCAGCGAAAGCCAGTACATCTTCTTTTTTGCTGAGATCTGCCTGCTTCGTTTTTACAAAACCCTGTGCTGATGGCGTATTCAGTTCATTTGAGGTTGCATCCAAATGCTGTTGGTTGCGGGAGCATATTAACACCTGGTAACCATCTGCCACAAAAGCAGCTGCTATGGCTTTGCCAATACCCCCTGTGGCGCCTGTTACAACGGCAATTGGCTTTTTAAGATGTTCTTGCTCCATAATGATGTAGTTTTGCAAGTTTAATACATTTATCAGTTATTGGTCAATAGCCGTCATGAAAAAATACCAGCATATCTATTTTGATCTTGACCACACGCTGTGGGATTTCGACAAAAATGCACATACTACGCTAACCGAAGTGTACAGTTCATTCGATTTGGGAAACAAGGTTAATGCACAGTTCGACGATTTTTATCAGAAGTATTTATACCACAACCAGGTTCTGTGGAATCGCTATCATAAAGGATTTATTACAGTTGACGATCTTAAATGGAAGCGGATGTGGCGCACCCTGCTGGATTATAAAGTGGCGGATGAACTATTGGCAAAAGACCTGAGCGGAAAATTTCTCGAGATATTACCTACGCAAAAAGAAGTGTTTCCCTATACATTTGAAATTCTCGATTACCTCATCAACAAAGGTTACCGCCTGCACCTGATCACCAATGGTTTTGAAAAAACACAATGGAGTAAATTAAAGAACAGCGGCCTGGAAAAATATTTTGAGCATGTAATAACTTCCGAAGCGAGTAACAGCGTAAAACCCAATAAAGAGATATTTGATTATGCCCTCGCAAAAGCCGGCGCTGAACTTAATACCAGTATCATGATCGGGGATAACCTGGAGGCGGATATTGCAGGCGCCATCAACGCAGGTATGGATAGTATTTTCATGAACCATATCGGCGCCGTAACCGAATTAAAACCCACGTACACCGTGGTACATTTAAAGGAACTGGAAGATATTTTTTAAAATAAAAAAACCCGGTAATAACCGGGTTGAATCTCTTTTTTGAAGCAAGCTTAGAGTTTTGCAGTTTTTGAATCTTTGTCTTTGCAGCAAGATTTCTTTTCTGCTTTAGCTTCTTTTGTGCAGCAGGATTTTCCTTTAGCACATTTTTTCTTTTTGCCTTTACCGCCTTCGTGAGCCAGTGCAACACCACCCACCATTAAAGCTGCTGTAGCTAATACAAGGATTTTTTTCATTACTTACTATTTTTATTAATAATCAGGTATGTAAATGTATCGTTTTTGGTGAAATACACCAGTTTTATGGGTAATTTTTGGATAAGCGGCAGGAGTTAAAGGGTAGCAATTACGGTTACACCGCCTTTTACCACCTGGTTCAGTTCTACGTTTACTTTGGTACCTACCGGCAATAATAAATCCACCCTGCTGCCAAACTTGATAAAACCAAATTCTTCTCCTTGCTTTACCTTTTGGCCCACTTCCAGGTAATTACAAATGCGTTTTGCCAGGGCCCCGGCAATTTGTTTCACCAATATTTCTTTATCGGCTTTTCTTATCACCGCACTGTGCCTTTCGTTTTCGGTAGATGATTTTGGATTCCATGCTACCAGGTATTTTCCTTTGTGATATTGGTTATACACCACTTCACCGCTAAGGGGGTTACGGTTTACGTGTACATTGGCCGGGCTCATAAATATGGATACCTGCAGTCTTTTGTCTTTAAAATACTCTTCATCGGTGGTTTCTTCAATTACCACCACTTTTCCGTCTGCAGGAGCTATCACCTGGCCATCATTAATGGTAAGCGTTCTGTTGGGTATCCTAAAAAAGGAAACAATAAATAATAAAAGCCCCAGCGACAACACTAAAAAAATAACACAGAGCCAGAGCATACTGGTGCCCAGTTGCCAGAACAATATGAGGTTAAGAACGAGGAAAATAATGGTGGCTATAGCGATTGATTTGTAGCCTTCCCGGTGAATGGTCATTTTGGTAAAAATTAGGCTGCGAAGGTAAGGAAAACCGGGGCGTTTCCCGGTCGGTTTGTTAAAGGCATTTGTTGGCCTCCAAACCGCTTGAACTACTTGAACCTTTGAAAGCCTGCCTGGCGGCAGGCAGGCTCTTAAACCTTCTCACATCATCAGCTTCACATACAGCCACACAGCAGGGGCTGCAAATAGCAGGTA
>CBFGLL010000049.1:0-11190 GCA_965649585.1 uncultured Chitinophagaceae bacterium
GTAGTTGCATTAGTGATTGTTAGCGTAGTAGTGTTTACACCACTGTAAGGAGCAGTATTGGGTACGTTTTGCCATACACCTGTTGCACTGGTACGGTATTCCCAGTATGCTACCGGTAATGATCCCGCCAGGGCAACACTAAAGGTTGTGTTGCCACCACAAGCTATCGAACGGTTGACTGGTTGGGTAGTAACAGTAGCAGGCACACATGTCTGAATATCTACAGTATAATCTTCTACCTGGCCATAGGTACTATTACCGCAAGGTGTAGCATTGCCACCCAAAGCACTGTCGTGCATACGTACACGCATACGCTTCGTGCCATTTGGAGTACTTGCCGGAATGGTTATGGTGCCATTGTGAGGCCCTACACCTGCAGCTGAAGTGTATAATAACTCACCCGCATCATTAAAGTCGTAGTCGTTATTCAGATCAATCCATACTAACACTACATCACTTGAGAATCCTCCGCTTAAGGTAACCCTGATAGGCATACTCGATCCTGAGAAAGCTGGAGTAGATATGGCACTGAAATCTTCATAACCTGCAGTTGAAGTGGATGGATTATTTATTGTTCCGAATTCAACCCTTGAGATTTTTTCGAACGCTGTAGAAGTGGCGCCAGCCGTGCAATAACATGGTGTTACTGACACCTGAACCGGGGTTGACGTTCCGCTGTTGGCTCCACAGGTTACAATAGCCTGGTACCAGGTAGAAACTGTTCCTACAGTTGAATACGTGCTGCTGGTGGCACCTGCGATATTTGTCCATGGGCCTGTAGCAGAAGTACCCGACTGCCATTGGTAGGTAACACCAGAGCCAGCAGTAGTATTCTGTAGCGAAAGTGTGTAAGGAATGTTTGTACAAACGCTTGCAGCAGTTGTAAGGGTATTGCCTGGAGTTGGTGTTCCACTACAAGCTGAAGTACTGTAGTTAATGATGAAGGGATGATCCTGGCCAACACCCGCATCCACTAACGGCGCTAATGCACCACTTGATATCGTTCTTTGACGAGCATTACCACCTGGAGCACCTGGTTGATTTAAAATGGTTACCGGGGGGCCAAAGTTACTGGCATTAGCAGTAGTGGTACCAATTTGGTATTCTACCCAATAGTTACCTGCAGGTAAACTCACATTTACGTTTGCGTCAACCTGCCAGATACGTCTGTCAGTAGCACTGGCTGCACGGTTAATACGATAGATAAAGCTATTGCTAGAACCTGCAAAACGGTTTGTTGTGAGGTCACCGAAAATTGGAGTTGGGTTTCCAACTCCCGGGTCAGTGTTATAAATTCTTACAAAAACACGGTTGAATGGAGAAACAGTTGTACTTGCATACCCCGTGCTGTATCCAAAGAAAGACATTGATGTTACTGCCCATGTACCGGTAACGGTAAAGTTGTCAATGATGCTAAAACCAGCATCAATACTATGGCTAGATCCAAAAGTTGTATTGGTAGCCGTAGGAAGTTCACTCCATGTATAACCTGCGGGTGCAGCAGTGCCCACCGAGTTGGTAGCGCCAGTGCTGAGTGGCCCGTTGTTGTACACCTGAGCATTCGCCGCAGTAAGGACACCAAGAGACAGAAGTCCTGATAGTATTACATTGCGCATTTTGCTAATAGTAATTTTTTTGTACATAAAATAAATTTTGGTAATTACGCCTGAAATAACAGGCCTAAAGTGAGATTAACCAATGCCCACTCTAATGTTAAGTTTAAGTTTTTTAAAGAAGGGATTAACGCTCAACCTTTTCGGCCGCTAACGCATTTTTGCGTTGCTGCTGAGGTGCAGTAGCCTGCTGTTGTTTCTGAAAATCCAATTCTTTTGCCTTTTGGCGGCTTTCCTGGCTCGTAGCTTCCACCAAGGAAGGAGCCTTAGCTTTTGCAGCAACGGGAGTTGCCTTTTTTTTCGGGGCAACCTTTGCGCCGTCTTGTGCAAATGCAAAAGAACCGAAGCAAAAAGCACCCAATGCAGTGAGTAAAAGTTTCTTCATGATTTTAAATTTTAGTGAAGTATTGCCAAATATAACAATATCGGAAGTAATTCAGAAAAAAATGTTAACAACGCTCTTTTGTGTATTTTTAACGCTCTCTCCCGACAAAGGGGTCAAAAGCTGTGTAAATGCCAACATTCAGATTTTCTATACAAAGGTCTAACTTCATAAAGGGCCTGGTATATTTAGTTGTGGGCCTGTTTACCTACCCGGGTCTCAACATCATCAACAAATTACGCATCCAGGGTATGGAGCACCTCAAGGGGCTCCCAAAAGGCAACGTATTATTTGTAAGTAACCACCAAACATATTTCGCCGACGTTATTACATTTATCCATATTTTTTGCGCTCATTCCTGGAGCAAAAAGAATAAACTTGGCGTGCCGTATTATTTATTGTGGCCGTTTACCCGCATTAAATATGTGGCTGCAGAAGAAACCATGCAGGCTACCTGGCTCACCCGCTTTTTTACATTGGCCGGTGCATTAACGGTAAAAAGAACCTGGGCAAGTAATTCGCAGGAGGTAAGGCGGGGCCTCGACCCCTCAGACACCAGGAAAATTACCGATGCGCTCCAAAATAATTGGGTCATCACTTTTCCCCAGGGAACTACCAAGGCTTTTGCACCGGGCAGAAAAGGAACTTCTTATATCATTAAACAAACAAGGCCGGTTGTAGTGCCCGTAGTGATTAACGGCTATTCCAAAGCATTTGACAAAAAAGGCTTGAAGCTAATGAAGAAGGGAACGAGGTTATCAGTGACTTTTAAAGAACCCTTGCAAGTAGATTACGAAGATACCCACGAAAACATACTCGCCCAAGTGATGGATGCAATTGAACAAAGCAAAAAATTTATGCCTCTACATTACGAAAACGGGTCGGGGCATAAACTATAATTATTTTACAAACAACGCTTTCAATTCTGCAGCATCATCAGGTTTCATTTTTCCTCCAAGTATCAGTCTTAACTGCCGGCGGCGTAATGCTCCGTCAAACAATTTATGTTCTTCCTCGGTTTCAGGAACGAGCGTATTAACCTTTCTCGGCTTCCCGTTAGGATCCAGGGCAACAAATGTATAATAGGCTTCATTGCTCTTGTACTTGTACTGTTGAATGGCATCTTCTCCATACACTTTCATGTGTACTTCCATACTGCTGTTAAAAGAACGGGTGAGTTTGGCTTCTATATGCACTACATTGCCGAGCTTGATCGGGCTTTCGAACGAAATATTATCTACAGAGGCAGTAACCACGGGAGCTCCTGAATGCTTCATAGCTGCCAGAGCCGCTGCAATATCCATCCAATACATTAAGCGGCCACCCATCAGGTTTCCAAAAGTATTGGTATCATTGGGTAATACTAATTCAGTCATCACCACAAGGGATTCACTTGCTTTTTTTTCCATCGAGAAAAATTTGCCGCAAAGATAGGTGAACCAGCCTTTCAGGCTTATGACTAAATATTTGGTAATTAAATCCTGAATAATGAATTTCGGGCTCCAAATTGCCAACTATGATATCATTCGATAATACAGAATATGCTTTTGCCTATAAAACCTCCAAAGAACTAAAAAAAGCCAAATTTCTTTTTGCTGCCATGGGTAATCCCTTGCTGCTAAAAGCAGGCCTGGCTGTTACGCCAGCCGCTATTAAATGGAACATCCCCTTTACAAAATCCATTTTGCGCAGTACCATCTTTAAACAGTTCGTAGGAGGCGAAACGCTGGAGGAAACTGCAGCTGTAACGGATAGGCTTGAAAAATATAACGTGCAGGTAATTTTGGATTACGGGGGAGAAGGGGGTGATAATGGGGAGCGGGGAGTCGAGCATGCCACCGACCAAGTTATAAAAGTGATCAATTTTGCAGCTACACAGGATAATATTCCTTACATGAGCGTAAAAGTTACGGGGTTGAGCAGGTTTGCACTGTTGGAAAAATTAGATGCAGCCATGCATAACAGTGAGCCTTCACTAATAAAACGGTATCACAAAGCAATTGAAACCTTAACCGTGCCCGAGCAACAGGAATGGCAAAATGTGGTTGACCGTTTGAAAAAGATCTGCGAAGTGGCCAATCAAAAAAATGTGGCAATGCTGATAGATGCAGAAGAAACCTGGATACAGGACCCGGTGGATGCCATAACCATGCTCATGATGGATGAGTACAATAAATCAAAAGCTGTTGTGTACAATACGCTTCAATTGTACCGGCACGACAGGCTTGCGTTTCTGAAAACAAGTTATGAAGCAGCCATCAGCCGGAACTTTATATTTGCCGTTAAGATCGTGAGGGGTGCATACATGGAAAAAGAAAGAGAAAGAGCTGCGGAACTCGGGTATCCATCTCCCATACAACCAGATAAAGAAAGTTGCGACAGGGATTACAATGCCGCTGTTGAATTCTGCATCGGGCATCTCGACAATATTGCGGTGATTGTTGCTTCTCACAATGAATATAGTAACCTGCTAACAACGCAGTTGCTCGATAAAAAAAATCTTCCTCATAATCATCCGCATGTGCATTTTTCACAATTGTATGGCATGAGTGACAATATTACTTTTAACCTTGCTAAAAACGGCTGTAGTGTTAGTAAATACCTGCCTTTTGGTCCTATTGGCGATGTAATTCCATACCTGATGCGAAGGGCGCAGGAAAACAGTTCCGTGGCTGGCCAAACCGGCAGGGAACTGAGCCTCATCAACAAAGAATTGAAAAGAAGAAAGGGTTGACTATTGTAGAGATAACACTTTGTTAGCAGCCAATGCAAACACCTTATCTGTTTTAGAAACCGCTACTGGATGCGTTCCTGTGAACTTCCCAAATGCAGGAAGGATAGCATATTGATGATTGAAGTAGAAACAAGGCACTTGTAATGCCTGCCTTCCAGGTCCTGCCATTCTAATGCCCGGGTGTATATGACCGGAAAAATAAAACAGGTTTTCATCCACGGTTACATCCTGCATGTCGTGAGTAAACACAAAATCCCGTAGCCGCATTTGCATGCTATGGGTCGTTAAACGTGCAGCCTCGTAAAATTTGCCGGGCAAAATATCATGGTTACCCATTACCAGGTGAAACGATACCTGCGGCAGGTCGAGGCGCCATTTTAAAAAAAGGTCATGTTCGCTGTTGCTCCTGCTATGAAACATATCGCCCACGATAATAATTTTTTCTGCACGGTGGTATTGAATAGCTGCAAATAATCTTTGAAGATCTTCTTTAAAAACATTTTGGGGAATACCGATGCCGTGTTTCCTGAAATGCCCGGTTTTGCCAAAGTGGAGATCGCTTACAATTAAAGCCTTCTCATCTTCCCAATACATCGTTCTATCTGCAGATAAGATAAAACGATTATTGAAAACAGTATGTAAAGCGTATTGCGACATGGCGCAAAAATACCCTGCTATTTCCATAATTGGTTTGAATTATCGGGAGAGTTAGATTAATTTGTGTTAAACTAAAACTAACATGGCAGAAACGAACAGCACACAAGACAGCCTGGCTATGCACGATTTTCAAAAACCTGTTTTACCAACGGGGTTGAATGTGCTTACCATATTAACCATCATCGGCTGCGCATTCCAGTTATACTCTTCTGTAACGGGGTTTATAGGAGCGAAAAAAAATTATGAAACCAGGGAAGAAGTGATCGCAAAAATGAATAGTCCGGAAATGCCCGGTTTTTTTAAAGGGATGATGCCGAAAGCCGAACAGATGGAAGAAATTTTTACTAAAAGCTACGAAAATCGTATCCCCATCCTGATAACGGGCTTAATTGCTATCGGGCTCTGTTTTTTTGGAGCATTGCAAATGCGAAAACTCAAAAAGCAAGGATTTATTTTATACAGCATCGTGCAATTATTGCCTTTTGTTTCCGGGATTTTATTTATTGGAACGGCAGCTTTTTCAGGAAGTATTGCCGTAGTAATGTCGGCGATTAGTTTATTATTTTTATTACTATAGTTTTTCCAGCGAAAACACCTGGTTTATTAAGCATGATATTAAAAGATCCCGTGATAAACTCACGGGATCTTTTATGATGTTGAAGAACGGCTGATCTTATGCAGAAACCGACAAAAACCGCTCTTTTATTTTACCGGTCAAATTTGTTTCTACCATTTTAGCCGCAATATGGATCATATTTTTAAATGCCATTGCCCTGCTGATACCATGGCCGATGATAACGGGCCTGGCAACTCCCAACACGGGTACGCCGCCATAGGATTCAAAATTGAAACGTTCAAAATGTTCGTCTTTTATTTGCCTTCGTTGCGTGATATCAAATACACTTTCGGCCATTTTTAAAACTACATTTCCTGTAAACCCCTCGCATACCATCACATCAGCCTTGTCCATTAAAATATCACGGCCTTCTATATTGCCGATAAAATGGATGTCTTTATTTTCTTTTAGAATAGGGTAGGTTGCCTGGGCCAGCAAATTGCCCTTACCTTCTTCTTCACCAAGGTTGATAAGTCCCACTTTTGGAGCAGTAATACCCAGTATATGCTCGCAATATAAAGAACCAAGCACAGCAAACTGGTTCAGGTTTTCAGGTTTGCAATCTGCGTTAAGTCCCACATCCAGAAGCAGCCCGAGTGAACCATTTTCCCTCGGCATATAAGCGCCGATAGTAGGTCGCATTACTCCATCAATTGCTTTTATACTAAACAAGGCACCCACCATCATTGCGCCGGTATTACCTGCGCTGATGAATGCATCTGTTTTACCCGTTGCTAATAAGTTAAAGCCGATGGCTATCGAAGATTGTTGCTTTTCTTTGAGCGCTTTTGTAGGATGCTCGTGCATTTCAATTACCTCGGGCGCATGCACAATGCTATAGGTAGATTCGGGTAGTTGACTAAACCCGGTAGCTGCTTTAATTTTTTCTTCATCACCAATTAATACCAGGTGAATATTTTCATGTTTTTCTTTGAAAAATTCAGCCACTCCGTTTACAGCTTCCTGCGGGGCAAAATCACCGCCCATCATGTCCAGTCCTATTTTGATCATAACGTGCAAATTACATAAAACTAAAAATTCCAAAATCCGGATTGAAGTTACTCAATCCTGACCTTGGAATCAATTTCTTTAACGCAAAAAAAATTAAGCCTTCAAAGGTGCTTTTTCAGCAACTAATTTTCCTTTGTAGTACAATTTCCCTTCGCTTACATGCGCACGGTGACGCACATGAGTTTCGCCAGTTGTAGAATCAACGCTTAATGTAGTTGCTTCTGCTTTATAATGCGTTCTTCTTTTTGCACTGCGTTGTTGACTATGGCGCCTTTTTGGATTTGGCATGACTGTTTATTTTAAAAAATTATTGTTTATTTCTGTTTAATTATCCTTGAACTTTTCAAGTCCTTTCCACAATGTATTGGATGTATTTTCTGCTGCTCTTGCCTCCATTTCTTTCAACTTCTCCAGTACTTCTTTGTTGCATTTAGGACCACCTTTTTCATCTTCGCCGCAGGTTTTTTGGGTTGGCACACTCAATAGTACAAATTCGTACAACCAGTCGCTCACATCCAAATGACTCTCCGTTCTGGAAATGTAATGCACGTCGGGATCTTCCTCCTGCTCATTCATTTCATCCGGGTTGTCAACCAGCTTCACCAGCATTTTAAATTCGTCCCACAAATCCATATTCAATGGATTGCCGCAACGATCGCAGGTTACTTCCGCATTGCCACCCACTTCAAATTTCAGGCGCATGAAGCCTGTGTTTTTTTCGAGGGTGAGCTTTACATTTGCCCTTGCTTTGGCAAAATCTTCTGCTCCTCTTTCAGCAAAGAACTTGTCATCCAATTCATAACTGAACTCATGTAACCCGGGCTTTAACCCCACAAATGCTATCTCAAATGCCCTCCTGTTAGCCATTGCGTTCAGTTTAAAGGACGGCAAAGGTAATGCAAAATTATTAATCAGGCGAAGGAAATTGCTCTTTTATACCCCAAAATCCTTTCTACATAGGCTATTTTGTTATTTTTAGGCGATGAAACCCGGCAGAAAGCTGATTTTGTTAGCTGTTTTATTGATGGTAAGCCTCCTGGTAAAGCTTTATAGCTTACATTCATTACGTGTAGAAAACCAATACAGTACCCATTTTTACCCCGCCCTTGGCCGTTTTTTTCGCAAATTGTTTGGCAGCTGGTCTTTTAGCCTTGGTGATATATTATACGGCCTGGCCATATCTTATTTTATTTATAAGCTGTACAGGTTGATAAGGTTTATTGTAAAAACAAGGCAATTTGATTTGTACAAGCAGCGATTGAAATCTTTCGGGTTAAATACCCTGATCATTTTAGCTGCTATTTATATCATATTCAATATTTTCTGGGGAATAAACTATAATCGCAAAGGAATTGCCTGGCAGCTCGACCTGCCCGAAGAAAAATATTCAACTGCTGAGTTGAGGGAAATAAATTGTGTTCTTATAAAAAAAATTAATGCGAGTAAGCGGGCCTTGATAAACCGCAACGAAGCCTACCCCTCCAACCCGCAACTTTTTAAAATGGTTGACAGGGCATACCAATCGCTTTCTAAAGAAATTCCTTACCTGCAATATCAACAGCCGTCGCTGAAGTCTTCTGCATGGAGCAGGTTTGGCAACTACACGGGTTTTACCGGGTATTATAATCCTTTTACTGGTGAAGCCCAGGTTAACACTACCATCCCAAAATTTCTGCAGCCTTTTACAGCCTGCCACGAAGTAGCGCACCAGCTTGGTTACGCCAAGGAAATGGAAGCTAATTTTGTGGGTTATCTCGCTGCAAAAGCCTCGCCTGATACGCTTTTTCATTATTCGGTGTACCTCGATCTGTTTACCTACGCCAACCGTAACCTGTACATGAACGATTCTGCATCGGCAAAACTATACAGGAAAGACCTGGATGCTGCCGTGAAAAAAGACATACTAGAGTGGAGAGAATTTAACAGGAAACATGTTGGAAGGCTGGAGCCATTGGTGCGTTGGATATATGGAAAATACCTGCAAAATAACCAGCAACCAAATGGTATGAGCAGTTATGATGAGGTAACGGGTTTTATAATTGCATATTATAAAAAATACAAGGACATTTAATTCCCGCCTGCGGCAATTCAAAAATCTGCTTTTGTATCCGCCACCTGCACTAATCTAAAATTTATTCTTCCACATCATGCTTTCCACGGGCATGTTGGGCTGGCCGTTATACTTTGCATTTTTTTTCTGGTTATACTTCACTTCAATTTCACCATCTACCGGGAAATAGATCAGCTGCCCGATCGGCATTCCCTTGTAAACCCGCACCGGTTGTTTTACAGAAATCTCAAGCGTCCAGTTACCGCAAAAACCAACATCACCTTTTCCTGCTGTGGCGTGAATGTCAATGCCGAGGCGGCCCGTAGAAGATTTCCCTTCGAGAAACGGCACATGCGCATGAGTTTCTGTATACTCCAGCGTTACTCCCAGGTAAAAAATATGGGGGAGTAGCAGTATGCCATCGTCAGGGATATCAAAATGTTTGATAGCATTATGTTTTTTAGCATCCAGTTCCGCATGTTCGTAGGTGGCAAGGTGGGGTCCAAGGTGCACGTCATAGCTGTTACTGCCAAGGCATTCCCTGTTATAGGGCTCAATTTTTATGGTTCCTTTCTCAATTTCTTCCAATATGCGTTTGTCGCTCAAAATCATCGTTGCTCGTTTATTCGTTATTTTGTAAAAGTAATTTTTTTAGCTTTTCAATCGTATTGAGTAGTCTGCATATGCCGCTGGTTTATCAACAAAATATTAACGCAGTAACCCGCCTGGGTGTCTGGCATATTCAGGAGTCTGAAGATTTTTTTCTAAGGCATGTTCCATTATTCAATTCTATTACACATCCGCATAAACGTTTGCAGCACCTTGCCGGAAGAATGATATTAAAAGAATTGTACGAGCACTTTCCGCTAAGGCTGATACAGGTTGCTGATACCCGCAAACCTTTTTTGCCGGGCGAAGAATTTCATTTTTCCATTTCTCATTGTGGCGATTATGCCGCTGCCATTGTAAGTAAACAAAACAGGGTGGGTGTTGACATAGAAATTCCGCAAGCTAAGATCGCTGCCATCAAAAACAAATTTTTGAAACCAAACGAACAGCAGCTGCTGAAAGATATTCCGGTTCACGAGATAAAGTCTCTTACCATTGGCTGGAGTGCAAAGGAAGCGATTTTTAAATGGTATGCCGCTGGCAAGGTCGATTTCAAGGAACACATACACCTGCATTCATGTAACTGGCAGGACGGTGAGTTTAAAGTGGAAGCTAGTTTCACCAAAGAAAAAAGCCCATTGATGAATATCCATGGACTTTTTTTTAATGAAAACTGTTTATGCTGGGTGTGTACCTAGTATTCTATTTCATCAATGGTTGATTCTCCATCGAGCAATGGAATATCACTGATAGAAGCGCCTGCAATTCCTTTCACAGATCCGTACAAGCCGCTCGTGCTCAATAACACTTTTTCTAATTGCTTTTCCCTTTCTTTCCAGATCTTTTCCATTTGCATTCGTTCTTTTGTTATGCTATATTTCATGGCCAAAAATCCTTCGGCAATGGCTTCTACCTGGCCTTTAAATTCAACGCCGGTAAGATAGTTGTACAGGAGCTGCATTTTATCTCCTTTGTTTTCTTCGCTGCGTTGAATTTCATAATGCTTCAGCAAACCGCTGCGAAGGATCTGCGATACGCTGGCGGCTTCTGCAAAGTTGCAGATCCATATTCCATCTCTTTCTCCAAAACGATCCATTTCTTTTGGAAAGGTTTGCGTTACTAAAATAGCCACGTCTGCACCCTTGCTACGCATGTCGGTTTTTAGTTTATCTACCCATGCCTGGCTCCAGCCTTTTGTGCGTTTGCTTTCGTAAATAATTTTACCGCATTCTTTCCCGGCACTGTTTCTTACAATCTGGATACAATCTGCTCCTTCCACACCTTTACCTACTTCTTCAATGAGGTCAAAAGGAAAATTTTCTTTTAAAATAGATTCCAGTAATAATTCCTGGGCTTCACCTTGCCGCTGCATAGAACTCTGCTCTGCCCTGCGTTTCATTTCTTCTGCCAGCTTTTTTTGTTCTTCCAGCTGCACTTCTTTTTCCTTTAGTTTCAGCAGCAGTTCGTTTTCTTTAAGCGCCGATTTTTCTGCCTCCTGTTTCTGTTTTTGTTCGGTCG
>CBFGLL010000050.1:0-11112 GCA_965649585.1 uncultured Chitinophagaceae bacterium
ATGCAAAATTGGTAAGAAAAGATCTTGAACTGGTTGCCCTGGTAGAGATCCTGAATAAAAAATGTTTTATTACCTGCCATAGTTATGTAGCCAGTGAAATACTGGAGAACATGAAAATTGAGGAGAAATTTGGATTCACCGTAAACACTTTCACCCATATTTTAGAAGGATACAAAGTGGCCGACAAAATGAAAGCGCACGGTGCAGCCGCTTCTACCTTCAGCGACTGGTGGGCGTATAAACTGGAAGTGCAGGATGCCATACCATATAATGCAGGCATCATGCATAAGGTAGGTTTAAATGTAGCCATCAACAGTGATGATGGCGAAATGGCCCGCCGCCTCAACCAGGAAGCCGCCAAGATCGTAAAATACTCGGGCGTGAGTGAAGAAGATGCGCTCAAGATGGTAACACTTAACCCTGCAAAAATGTTGCATGTAGATCATAAGATCGGCAGCATTAAAGCAGGCAAGGATGCCGACCTGGTATTGTGGAGCGGGCACCCGCTGAGCATTTATGCAAAAGCAGAAAAAACAATTGTAGATGGTATCGTTTACTTCGACATAGAAAAAGATGTAGCCATGCGTAAAAATGTGAAGGCAGAACGCAACCGTCTTGTACAGAAAATGCTGGAAGAAAAAAGAACCGGTGGCCCTACAAGCCCCGCCACGCCCAGCTTCAGGAAGGTGAACAGCTGCATGGATGCACATGAGCACGGGCTGCTCGATATTCACCAGGAAGACGGAGACCTACAATAATTTTTTAAGACAAAACATTACCAGGAATGAAACAATATATTTTTCTTTTCATAACTTTTTTCACGGCGGGCTTTTGCAGCGCACAGGAAACCATTTATCCTGCACCGGTGCAGGGCACTCCCATCTTTATTAAAAATGCCACCGTGCATGTGGGCAACGGGCAGGTGCTCAACAATACTACCATCATGATCAATAATGGTAAAATTGAAAAAATAGGAACAGACCTGCCTATCGCTGCCGATGCAAGAATGTTTGACGCTACGGGCAAACATGTGTACCCCGGCCTCATCCTCCCCCATGCTGTTACCGGCCTTCGTGAAATCATAAGTGCGGTAAGAGGCAGCAATGATTACCGTGAACTTGGTGAGCTCAATCCTAATGTAAAGAGTATTGTAGCTTATAATGCCGACTCCCGCATCATCAACACCCTGCGCAGCAACGGCATATTACTCGCTAATATTACGCCACAGGGCTCGCTGCTGGCGGGCAGCAGCAGTACCGTACAGTTTGATGCATGGACATGGGAAGATGCCACTTACCAAAATAACACGGCCATGCATTTTTATATGCCATCGCTCATGGCAAGGCAAAGAGGTTTTGGCGGAAGCCAGGCCAATGCCCCCGAAACCGATGTGGTAAAAGCGGCGCTGGATAAAATTGAACAGGTAAAAAATTATTTCAGAGAAGCAAAAACCTATCTCTCCCAAAGCAACCACGCCGTTACCAACCTTAAACTGGAAGCCGCAAAAGACCTGTTTGATAAAAAACAAAAGCTTTTTGTGCATTGCAACCTCGTAAAAGAAATGCTGATAGCGGTTGACTTTGCAAAAGAGTTTGGCTTTAATACCGTAATTGTTGGTGGCAGCGAGAGTTTCCAGGTAGCGCCCTTGCTGAAGCAACACAATATCCCCGTGATACTGGAACAAATGCATAGCCTTCCCACTGCGGAAGATGATGATGTGGATCAACCGTACAAAACACCTGCAATTCTGCAGAAAGCGGGCGTACTGTTTGCCATCAACGACCAGGATGGTAATACCACCGGCAGGAACCTTGCCTTTAATGCAGGCACCGCCGCAGCAAATGGCCTCACAAAAGAAGAAGCCCTTAGTGCCATTACCTTAAATGCCGCTACCATCCTCGGCATTCAACACAAAACCGGTTCCATCGAAATTGGTAAAGATGCCAATATAGTGATCAGTGAGGGCGATATACTCGACATGCGCAGCAGCAAAGTAACGCATGCTTTTATACAAGGCAGGTTGATAGACCTGGATGACAAACACAAAATGCTGAACGAACGTTATCAAAAACGCTACGGCATACAATAAACAAGGATTTTAAAAAGCGGCCGAAGCAATTCGGTCGTTTTTTTTATGGCATAAAAAAAGGGCCGGCATAGAAATGCAGCCCCGCTTTAAAATCCAATATCCTATGAAAAACCTGGAGCAAAACTAGCCCTCAGCACAATACTGCCCCAACCAATATTAACCAACTATCAATTTTTTGTAATGAACTGTATGATTTTAGTTTTGAAATGTTGGCAGGGCGCAGGTAAAAGGATCATAGCACCCGCATGACGGTAACCCGCAAACGAAAACCCGCCTTTCATCAATGTAAATTCAATAACTTACCCTTTGGATATTTCACACTATAGCTGATGCGAACTTTTTTACTTTCCCCGGCAGCAAGCTGCAGTTTCCAGGTAAGTACGCCAATTTCTTTATTGATCATAGCATCATCGCTTTTTAACAGCTCCACTTCTATTTCTTTATTCGTGCTGATGGGGTATTGATCCTTCAAGATAAAGTTCACCGGTTCCTTTTTATTATTTTTTACCGTGAGTTCATAGGTGATGGTCTGCAGTTTATTGCTACCCATAAATTTCACGCTGCTAAAGTCAACCAGCTTTTCTCTTTTTACCACTACCCTTTTATCTTTTCCTAAAGTGAGGTTGAGCGTATCGTTGGTACTGGCCGGGTCAATAAATGACTTGCCCACATAAGTGCCTTCAAAAATAATATTGGCTTCACCCGGAAGCAGGTTCAGTTTTTCCCAATCTGCCACTTCTGCCAGCAGGTAACTTTCCTTATCCAGTTTTGGCACTGCATAGTATTTGTACACAGCATCCATTTCAGATTCTTTCAAAGTAGCTATTTGTTGTTTGCCATTGGTGGGCACATCGTAAGGCAGTTCAATATCGTAGGTTATATCTAGTTCAGATTCTGCTACAGATACATAGTCATCGAGTCCATCTTTCAGGGTTACCGTTACCGCACCATTGGCGCCCCGTGCACCATAGAGCGCAGTGGCTTCTTCAGATTTTAATACTTGTAGCGATTTGATGCTTGAAGGGTCGAGCCTGTTATAATCAGCACTACTCATTTCGGCTCCATTCACCAGGTAAACAGGCTCCTGCACACCGGCCACAGATCGTACCTTTCTTGTGTTGTTGTAAGCTGATGTAACCACCACTTCACCCAGTGCCTGGTCTTTGGTTGCATAACTCTGAAAACTGTTAGAAGCTTCCAGCTGCCTGTTGATCCTGGCCACAGGATTAATATAACTCAGGAACCAGCTACGCAGCAGGGGCGCCGCACCATACTGCGAAGGCATAGAAGTAGATAAAGACAGTTTTACCTTTTTCCAGTCGATGCCCGTGGTTTGGCTGATCCTTGCTTTGTGGATCACTTTCAGCGGTTTTTTAGTGGTCTCCACTTTTATGTCGTAATAAGGCGTCCAAAAAGCATTGGCAGTAATATATGAAATACTGAATTCGCTCACGGTGTTGAGTGCTGCGTGCAGTTGAAGTACCAGCCTGCCGGCAGATTGTGTATTTTTTTTACGCTCTTCCTGCAGTTGCGCATTCAGCTTTTGCATGATCTCCTGTTGTTTTTGTTTTTTTACAGACAATACAGAAAGATCATTCTGCAGCTCAGCCGATTTTAATTTGTAATAGTCCATCAACTTCATCAGTTCGGACACACTCAGCCCCGTTTGAGAGCCCTTTATTTCTTTGTTAGATTTTAAAACGCTCAGCAGATCTTCCGTAGTGGCAATAGAAATATCAATTCGTTGCATATTGTCTTTCACCAGTTCCATGGAGTGTGTGATTTTTTGATAGACGGCGTTTTGTTTTCATTTACCAGGTACTGGTTGCTGAATTCCACACCCAGTATGGTGATGGTACTCGGGCAGTTGATCTGCAGGCTATTGATATCGATCGTATTGCTGATGCCCTCAATCAGCAGTTCGCTGCTGCCCTTGGGAATGCTTGCAGTAGCTGTATGAATCAATTCGGCCCCGCTGCGATACACGGTAACCGTTTTTACGGTAGAAGCCACCGTATTTTTTTCGTCGCCCGCCCTGCCGGCAATTGCAGCCAGTATCAACAGGGCAGCCATCATAAATTTTCTCATTGTGTACTTTTTTGATGAAGTAAACAATGGATGCCGGGGATTTTGGGATTACATAAACTTCCGAAAAAAAATTTGATTATGCCAAGAGGCATATTTAACTGATTAAATTTTGCATACGTGGATCCATATAATCATCCACAAACATCAGCACATTATTTAAATGGCTGAATTCTTCTTCGGCATGATACGTTTTGATGACCACTGCCTTCATGCCGGCATTTTGTGCGGCTTCTGCCCCCTTGGGTGAATCTTCAAACACAACGCAGGCGGATGGGGATACACTTAACAATTCGGCACAGCGCACAAACACATCGGGATTGGGTTTGCTTACGGGCACATCGTCGGCCGTAACGATGGCTTTAAAATGGGGGCGGATATTGATATTATCCAGCACATAGTTTACATTAAAGGGGCTGGCGGCGGTACCGATAGCCATTTGAATATTTTGTGCTGATGCTTTTGTTATAAAATCATCGAGGCCGGCAATTAACTGCAGGTGCGGTAAAAAATCTTTTTGATAACGCTGCTCTTTGCGTAATGAAAAATCAGCTACCTGTTCCGGCGAATATTTTTCTTTGCCAAACACTCTTTCAAATAATTCTTCATTTTTTCCATACATATGGCTCTTTACCTGGGCCATGGTCATGTTGGCCTGCAGTTCATCATTCAGCATATCAAACCATGCTTTTTCATGGAATGCCATATCATTGATCATGGTGCCGTTTAAGTCGAAAATAAACGCATCAAACTTCATTGCTGAGGGAGTTTTTTTTTGCAAAGATAGGAGGAAGGAGAGGGATGGCCGGAAGGCGGGAAGACGGGAAAAAAATTTTAGGAGCCTGGTCGGACGGTCCCAGTCCGACCAACGAACTCTACCCGTTCCATCCGTTTAACCCGTGTCACCTGCCTGCCGGTAGGCAGGTCTGTGTTCTATTACTCCCGCTGCGCAAGCAGCCGTCATAACCCATCATGAAAAGTCATGATCATCAGCGTTCCCCCTGCCGCAGGCAGCCTTACCGCCTTACCGGCATATCCCATCATTCAATAAAATACACACGCTTAATCTTATTGCCTTCAATTTGATAAATAGCAACTGCTTCCACCGCTTTATTTCCAAAACCCGTTACCCTTTCTTTATCAATGATAGTATTGCCCTGGATAATGCGTTCAGTAATTTCACAATGCAATTCAGCCACCTGCTTTAAAAATGCATAGGTTTTACGCATCGCTTCTTTTCCCTTCGTCTCCAGTTTGGCCGGGAAAGTATAGATCTCCACGTCTTCAGCATATGGCTCCAGGAACGCTTCCAGGTCACGGGCATTATAGGCATTGAGTTGCCGCTGCACAAGGGCAAGTGGCGTTTCTTTTACCAGTGAATCAGGATGGATCATATTCCCGTTTTTGAAAACGAGGCTCAGCTGCGAAAGGTTATGCAAATCGGTGCTAGGGTCGGCATCAAGCAGTATCATGTCGGCCAGTTTGCCCGCTGCAATGCTGCCGGTTTCTTTTTCTTTTGAAAGAATGTATGCCGGGGCGATGGTAGCAGATCGCAACACTTCCCAGTTGCTTAACCCGGCAGAACGCATTTTTAATAATTCTGTGAGATAGGAGCCTGCATGCAGCGTACCGATATTACCCGCATCTGTACCGGCAGCAATACGCACACCTGCATCACTCAATATTTTTAAATTCGCCAAACAGATGGAATCATGTGTTTTATCTTCCGCAGCATTTTTTGCGATATATTCTTTATACTGTTTTACCTTAGGATCGTTGATATGTTGCAGGTCAAACAGGGAGCCCAGCACTTCCGGGTTACTCCTGGTAAATTCTTCCGGCGAAAATTTATATAGTTGCCCAAATACTTTTCCATAATTATCATACACCACGAGCGTAGGGCATAAAACGGTTTTTTTATCTCTCAACAGTTTTGCAAAATCCTGCGTTACGATTTCATCTTCCACGCTGTGCACTAAAAAATCTGCACCTGCTTCCACCGACAACTGCGCTGCGATTCTTTCGGTTGCATGCACTGCTACTTTCAAATTTTGTTTATGTGCTTCGTCAATTATCGCTTTTATCACCGGCATATGGCCACGGGCTACTTCTTCTTTTTTATCGCCCTGGATGATGAACCATATCTTGATAAAGTCCGGCTTAAAAGGGAGCTGTTCCTGCACCATTTTCCTGGCTTCTTCTTCCGTTTTTACAAGACTGAAAGGCCGGTCATTCTGTAAGCCTTTAAAGGAGGCGGGCTCCCAGGTGGTGAGCAGCGGGCCCGTCATATAAACGGTAGGCAGAGTTTCGTTTGAAGCAAATTTTTTGCGGGTTTCCAGCAAATTATAAGTGGCACCTACATCGATAAGGGTGGTGATGCCGAATTTTAAATTACGGTCCAGCACATCCCTCATATTATCTTTACCAAACTGTATTTCGTCTTCATATTTTTTAACCTTACGAAGGTCAATGGCATCGGGGCGGGTGTACAAACCCCCGCTCTGGAAAAAATGGATATGGGCATCTGTCATGCCGGGCATTAAATATTTGCCGGTACCATCAATGATGGTAGCACCTGCTACCAGGCCCGCTTTTTTGGTGTTGGTGGATACAATTTTATTCCCCTTGATGGTAACTGTTGTGTTGGGAACGAGTTTTTGTTTTTCTACATCAACGAGTGTTACATTCGTGATGATCGTTTGTGCGATAGCAGGAGCAGAAAAAAGTATTGTAAGGAGTAAGGCGGAGAATTTTATCATACGCAGTGTTTTAGTTTGAAAAGTTACAAATTTTTCCAGCAACGGGTACAGGAATGCAGCAGGTGCAAGGGGGCGGCTGTAGAATTATTTTTCTTCTTTGTGTAATTGAAAAAAAAATGGGCCTCCGGTAATCGAATGCCCACTATAAAATTATGATGCGTGTTCTTTATTCATTCCCATCCTCCCTGCCGACTTCGACAGGCTCAGCCTGACAGCAGAGGGTGCATTTATCATTCTCATCCACCCTGCCGACTTCGACAGGCTCAGCCTGACAATGGAGGGTTAATTCATCGTTCATCTCTAATCTCTCATCATTTCCCTCCACCCTACCGACTTCGACAAGTTCAGCCTGACAACGGAGGTGACTAAGAGCTTCCATGACAATTCTTATACTTCTTGCCGCTTCCGCAAGGGCAAGGATCATTGCGGCCGATCTTTGGCTCCACCCTTACAGGCTCCTGTTTTACTGGTGTAGAAGGATCGAAATAATCTTTTTCATTTGCTGCATAATCATCACCTGCCGCATCTATCTGCGCCTTGTTCTCTCTCATTTTGCTGAGATCGGTTTTTTGCTCACGGCCCTCTTTTATCTGCCCTGCATTGGTTTGTTCCATCGGTATGCCTGCATGACTCACAAAGCCCACAATATCTTTGTTAACCGTATCGTCCATTTGTTTGAAAGCATTAAATGCTTCTATTTTATAAATTACCAACGGATCTTTCTGCTCGTATCCTGCTGTCTGTACACTCTGCCTTAAATCGTCCATTGAACGCAGGTGTTCTTTCCAGGCTTCATCAATTAAAGCCAGTGTAATGGTTCTTTCCAGTGCTGCACCCAGTTCCATTCCGCCGCTGGCCATGTATTTATCAATATTGGTGAGCACCTGTATCGCTTTTTTACCATCCGTAAATGGCACCAGTACATTTTCAAGATGGCTGCCCTGGTCTCTGCGGATATTGGAAATGATCGGCATGGTTTGCTCTGCCAATGCTTCTTTTTTGCGCTGGTAATTTGCAACCGCCTCTTCATACAGTTTTTCTGTTACCTGCGTTGCATTGCCTTTGCCCAGCTCTTCTGCCGTAACTTCTGTATCTATACCGAAGGCCATGATCACTGCGAGTTTAAAGCCTTCATAGTCTTCTGTTTCTTTAAAGGAATTGATCAATCCATCGGCCACAGAATAAAACGCATTGTCCAGGTCGAGCGCTAATCTTTCGCCAAACAAAGCATGGTTACGTTTGCCATACACCACGTTTCTTTGTTTGTTCATTACATCATCATACTCCAGCAAACGTTTACGGATACCAAAGTTATTTTCTTCCACTTTTTTCTGTGCTCTTTCAATACTCTTGGTGATCATGCTGTGCTGTATCACTTCGCCTTCTTTGTAACCCATACGATCCATGAGGCTGGCGATGCGTTCGCTGCCAAACATTCGCATCAGGTCATCTTCTAGCGACACAAAGAAAGTAGAACTACCGGGGTCACCCTGGCGACCGGCACGACCACGCAACTGCCTGTCTACCCGGCGGCTCTCGTGGCGCTCTGTACCAATGATGGCAAGTCCACCAGCATCTTTTACACCAGGGCCAAGCTTGATATCTGTACCACGGCCGGCCATATTGGTAGCAATGGTAACAGCACCCGCCATACCTGCTTCTGCCACGATCTGTGCTTCCCTGCTATGTTGTTTTGCGTTCAATACATTGTGCGGAATATTTCGTTGCTTCAGCATCCTGCTCAGCAATTCACTTATCTCCACGGAGGTAGTACCTACCAGCGAAGGGCGACCTGCCTGGCGATTGGTTTCTACCTGGTCAATTACAGCTTTGTATTTTTCTTTACGTGTTTTGTAAACAAGATCCTGGTCATCTTTACGAATGATCTTAAGATTGGTAGGGATAGAAACCACATCCAGTTTATAAATGCTCCAGAACTCAGCTGCTTCTGTTTCCGCAGTACCCGTCATACCACACAGTTTGTGGTACATCCTGAAATAGTTTTGAAGGGTAACCGTGGCATAGGTTTGGGTGGCGGCTTCAATCTTCACATTTTCCTTTGCCTCTATCGCCTGGTGTAAACCATCGCTGTAGCGACGGCCTTCCATGATACGACCGGTTTGTTCATCTACGATTTTTACCTGGTCGTCAATCACCACGTACTCCACATCATTTTCAAATAAGGTGTAGGCTTTTAATAACTGCTGTACCGTATGAAGACGATCTGCCTTTAAAGTATATTCAGTAATTAAATTTTCTTTACGTTGTAATTTTTCCTCAGCAGATAAATCTGTTTTTTCAATTTCATTCAGCTTGATGGCAATATCGGGCAACACAAAAAAGTCGGGATCTTCGGCACCACGGGTGATCAGTTGAATACCTTTATCTGTTAAGTCAACCTGGTTATTTTTTTCATCGATGGTAAAGTATAATTCAGCATCCACTTTCGGCATTTCTTTTTGCTGATCGGCGAGGTAATAGTTTTCGCTCTTCTGCAATTTTACCCTGTTGCCCGGCTCACTCAGGAACTTGATAAGAGCGCTGTTTTTAGGCAAACCTCTGTGGGCACGCATCAGGGCCAATCCACCATCTTTAGGATCATCATTGCCTTCTGCAATTTTCTTTTTTGCTTCAATCAAAAACTGGTTGGTAGCCTGGCGCTGTGCTTCTACCAGTTTTTCAATTCTTGGTTTAAGATCAAAAAACTGTTGTGTATTATCGCTATGACCCACCGGGCCACTGATGATCAAAGGTGTACGGGCATCATCGATCAATACACTATCCACCTCATCTACCATTGCAAAATGATGTTTGCGTTGTACCATTTCATCGGGGCTATGCACCATGTTATCCCTCAGGTAATCGAAACCAAATTCGTTGTTGGTACCGTAGGTAATATCTGCGTTGTATGCTTTTCTGCGGGCATCGCTATTGGGTTCATGTTTATCAATACAATCTACCCTTAAACCCAGCCATTCGAAAATAGGACCATTCCACTCGCTATCCCTGCGTGCCAGGTAATCGTTTACCGTAACCACGTGTACCCCTTCGCCGGCCAATGCATTTAAATAAGAAGGAAGCGTACTCACCAGGGTTTTACCTTCACCCGTGGCCATCTCTGCAATTTTACCGGAATGCAATACCGCACCACCGATGAGCTGTACATCGTAATGCACCATGTTCCAGGTAACGGTGCCACCGGCAGCCGTCCAGGTATTTTTATAATGCGATTCATCACCAACAATGCTGAGGTTATCTTTTTTGGTAGCCAGCTCCCTGTCGAGGTCGGTAGCGGTAGAAATGATCACTTCATTTTCTTTAAACCTGCGGGAGGTTTCTTTTACCACTGCAAATGCTTCGGGCAATAGTTCCTTTAATATTACTTCCAGTTCCTCATCTCTTTTCTTTTTGAGATCATCAATTTCTTTATACACCAGGTCCCTGCCGTTGATATCTGCCGCAGGCAATTCCTCTGCCTGTTGTTTTTTGCTGCTGATGCTGGCATCAATATCTGCTACATGTTCCCGTATGCGGGTTTTAAATTCCTGTGTTTTATTGCGGAGCGCATCGTTGCTGAGCGCCTGGTATTCGGTGAAATAACGATTGGTTTTTTCAACCAGTGGCATGATGACTTTTACATCTTTCTCACTTTTACTACCACCAAATAATTTGGAAATGATTCCTAACATAAATTGATATAATTCTGATAATTAATACGGTTTTGGTATCAAGCATGGACAAATATGATGCTATGCAGCTTTCTTCGCCAAATTGACAGGGAGGCAAAGTTAATACTTACCAGCTTAAGGCTGGCTTAAAATTGGTTGGTATTAACATGTTGCCCGGGCCAGGTAACAGGGCGCCCCGGAACCTGATTTATAGCTATATTTATCATTCTATCAAAAGATTATGAAAAAATCCCTCTCCCGCCACAGCTTGTTTTGCCTGCTGGTGCTTGCTACCTGTGTGGTGCTGGTACAATGTTCAAAAAACGATGGCCCTGCACCTAACCCGGTGCAGCCGGCACCATTTAAAATATTAGATAGTACCCAGATGGTGACCGACCTGCAGCAACTGAGTTCCGATGCATTTAAAGGCCGCAAGGCCGACTACCCCGAGATAACTTTATCGCACCAACTCATTCAATCGAGGTTGCGGCAGGCGGGGATGGATAGTTTT
>CBFGLL010000051.1:0-11076 GCA_965649585.1 uncultured Chitinophagaceae bacterium
CCTGTCGGTTGTGGAGCATATTACTCAAATACAAAGGCCGAAGATTTCTCTCCGGCCTTTAAAGCTATTTTAAAGAATTTATGCAATTTCAATCCACGACAGATCGGGATTTCGATAGCTTAGGCTATCTCAACTGAAGCAGCTGCTTCAGTCAATTTATTTTTTAGATCTTCAGTGGTTCACTAATTGTTTTCACCCCTGGGACTATCAGTGCTCTTAGTAAAATACATGAGAAAGATAAATACCAGACATACTACAAAATAAATAACAATGAGGTAAAAATTTTCCATTACCTTCTTGGGGAAAAGCAAAAAAATAATCATTGTTAACACGTAGAACCAAAGGCCGTATTTGGCAGCTTTCTTATTCATAGGAAAATGTTTTAGATGGAGTCACTCCAATATCCGGTTATTTATCAAGCCGAAGATAGCAAAAATTGCCAAAGCAAGTAGTCATGAAAGCAAAAGGTCGAAGATTTCTCTCCGGCCTTTAAAGCTATTTTTAGGCGTTTGAACGCTCTACTGCTTAAGCTATTGCCGCCACAAGTGCCACAATAAAAATCGCAGCCAACACCGTTGCTATCGCCATGCCCAACCAGGCCCATTTTATACGGTTTTTCTTAGCTTCATCTTTAATTGCCAGGTATGCAATGGCCACGCTAATAAAACCAAGAAAAAATCCTAATGCAAAACCCTCTACATGAAATCCTTTTGTTTTATCGTCATCCGGCCCGGCCAAAAAATTGTTTAGTTTCTTATTTGTAATGGTACCATCTGGCAAAATAGATTTTCGTAGTTGTTTATTTGCTTTTCTAAAGACCAGCCTGTTGAAAAACCCAAGTTTTACATCAGCTAGTTTTTCATACTCTTTTACATTGAGTTGCGAAAAACCAAAAAGAGAGATTGTTCTTTCGGTTGATCCTACCGGCAACAGAATTTTTTTTGCGTTATACCGACTGATTCCTTCAACCGCTGGGTTTACTGCTATTGCCGTATTGCAAAAGAGAAATACTGCTATTAAGAGAAAGTTACTTTTCAAGATTGTTGATCTTTTGATTATTTCTACTTTATGTTTTGTTATCTCACATTTATAGTAAACTCATTGACTTCGCCACAGAATTTCGTTATAGAAAAAGTTGTATCTGGTAGAAACCCCGATGACGGAATAAATCCCCAGTTCATTACTAACGGCGTTTTTTCTAAACCCATAGCATTTAAACCTACATAATTAGCTACACTATACACTTCTCCATTTGTAATAGGGTAAGGGATTTTGAGAGGTTGACTTAGGTTGTTTAAATTTCTCAACACGAGTGTATCTCCGGCGGGATGCTGGTTAACTATATTAAGTTTGATTTTTAGGTTTGCAAAAGCATTGGCAAAAACAGGGATATTTTCATGATTCTGCGTTGGGGGTATCCTTTCCATAAAATCTCCGCCGCCCGCACCTTGTAGTATCATCCAGTTAGCATGATGTTCCGGTGGAAAGTAAATTTTAAAATATCCATTCACATCTGTTGTATCTCTGCCTACTACTCCTGTGCCCGGACCATTGGATACTCCAATAGCCGTTCTGTATAATCGAATTGGGTGATTAGCAATTGGCGTACTGTCGTAGCAATTGTTATACAAATATCCGCTCATGTATAGAGTAGCGGCTTTTTCTTTTTTGCAAGCGGTAAATGTTATTAATGTAATTAAAAATATAACTATGTATTTCATAAAATGAAAATTATGTTGTATGCAATACCGGTTGGTATTGCATACAACGGATAAATTAATTGGAGACAATAATTTTTGAAGAGAGTGCTTCTTTATCATTGCACCATCATACATCAGTAAATTGTATATCATCCAGTCATTCTACATTCTAGTTAATATTTATTGTGACATTAACCGTGTCTTCACAATATTTGTCAATTACGAATTCCGTAAAAATAGGAGGTGAAACAGGATTCGGTTTAAAGTTGTGGGTAATATGGTCTATCGTCCCATTGAAACCCACCGTATTTATTGAAGAATAGTTAGAAACTGTATACAGATGACCGCTAGTGAATGGCCCAGGAATGTTGAGAAAAGTTTGAGTGTCAATTTTTTCAATTACCAGGGTATCCGCCGCAGTCCTTGGATTGATCACATTTAGGCTCACTTTAACGGTAGAAAAAACTCTTCGAAATATATCTATGTTTTCGATATTTTCCGTTGGGGGTATTTTTTCCAAAATATCTCCCGTAGTGCCAGTTTTAAGTATCATCCAATTAGCATGATGTTCACGAGGAAAGTATATCTTAAAATATCCGTTAGCATCAGTACTGTCATCGGCAATATGTATTTGCTGCTGATATGAGCCCGCCCTCGTTCTACTTAAACGTATCTGTCCATTACGATACGGCTCTCGATCATAACAGTTGTTATAAATATAACCGCTTATGAACAAGTCCGCAGCTTTTTCTTTTTTACAGGCTGAAAAACCCATTAATGCAATCAAAGATATTAGTGTGTACTTCATAAAAAAAGGTTTAGGTTGTATGCTATTATTCATAGCATACAACGGATAAATTAATTGGAAATAATAATTTTTGAAGTAAGAACCTCTTTGCCATTGTGCAGTCTTAAAAGGTACATACCAGGCAACAGTTTAAGTCTTGGTATGTCTAGCACTGTGCTAGTTTCCCGGGTTGCATCTGCAACGGGTAACATTTTTTGAACGAGTATTTGGCCGTTGAGGTTAAAGAGGCTAAGAGTTGGGGTTCCTTTTTCTTTAAACTTATATTTTACGATTGCCTGTCGGCCAGCAAATGTAGGATTGGGATAAACTTTGATATAACTAACCGCAGTCGACGTTATGACATTTGGTGCTTTGGGGAAGTTGTTTAATGCTCCACGCTCCTGGGTACTATAATTTTCACAGCATACATCAAGGGGTTGGTTGGTTTCATCATAATTACCATTGGGGTTGGTAAAGTTAAAGCCTATGCCCGGTGTGTTGCCGGCATCATACACAAAATGAGCGAATCCGCTGTTCTCTATAATAAAGTCATCTTCTCGGGAATAAATTCCTTCAAGATTTGGTGTAGATAGGTTTGGATACTCATAATTAGGGTTTCGATCGTTCACATGTACATCATATTCACTCACATAAGTTGCTTCCCAGGGTAGTTTGTTATTTTCCAGGTACATTTCTTCATCGCCTATTTCGAGGTTTAAAAAACCACGCCTCACTTTATCATACTGGCCCGTTTCACTAATACAACTATAATACGTGTGTTCATAGTTAGAAGTATAACCCGTACCAGGCTGCGGCAGCACAGCATTGAGGCCGGTAATATTTCGAATAAGATCGTTACGATAACCAAGGTGCCTGCGATTTAAAAAAGGGCTGTAACTGCTACCACCCGGGTAGCCAATAATTACGTCCACGGCTTCATGTATATTACCCAATTTGGTAGTAATGCTATGGTTCTGCTGTATGTTAAAGCCAAGGGCGGGACTGCTGCCTAACGTACCATAGTCTAATGCGCTTTGGGTGGGTACAAAATTAAAATGAAAGCCATCGCTGCACATTTCAAAATCAAAATTTACACTAAAGTAGCCGTTCAGGCCCACATGGCTGTCGAGCCCTACGCAGCCCTGGCCATCTTTATAAAAATTATACGAAAAAAAGTTAAACAACCATTTGTTGCTGAGGTTATAATGGCTGCCGCCGGTGCTTCCGCTAACGAGCATGGGTTCTCCTTCATAACCGCCGGAATTTGTGCAATACGGCTTTGTGTTAGCATAGTCTTCCTCCTGGAAAAGGCTATTGTACCCAATATGTATTCTTATACCAAACCATTTTAGTTTTATACGTATGCCATACCTGCCTGCATTGGCTTGCAGCACTTTTCCATTACCATTAGGGTTAGTGTTTAATTTAAGCACTCCACCAAAAAGCGGCACTTTTATCCACAACACCCGGCCATATAATTCTGTATTAAAATGCAGTAGTCGGTCATTGGCAATGCGCTCTGCATCGGTGTAAAAATTAGTTTGCCCACTGCCATTGAGCGCTCCATTACTCATAAGCACTACTTTACAAAACTGCGGGTAGTTGGCTTGTTCGCCAGTAATTTCCCCGTAAAAGCTATCGCCATCGCTATGGCGGCTATAAGTTTTATACAATCCGCTGCCGCTTTCGGTATCTACATGATAAATAAGCATTTGTTGCGCTGCCTGGGCATCTAAAAACAGGTTGAGCATTTTAGCCGTTGTACGCAGGCCGAAGCCTACATATTTTCCAAAAATATTAAATGCATGCTGGTAACCTTTTTGTATAGCAATAGGTACGTTGGCTCCCTGGTGCGGAGCATCTAAAGTGATAAGCAGGCGGGTATTGTGCATGGCATCTGCATAATCCCAGTTATTCGGCAGGTTATAAATGCCGGGGTTCGTTAGCAGGTAGGGCGTATTGTTAACATCAAGCTCATCGTTGAAAAAACGGGATACATCGTGGTTTTGATAGTCATCACTTTCCATATAAGTGAGTGCATAACGTGCTATCACACCGCCCATGCTTTCACCCATTATTACAAATTGCTCCATATCGCCGTTATCCCTTGCTTCTTTTTTTAATTGCTGTATAAGATTTACCAGGTACAGCGCATTAAATCTTAAATCAATACGGCTGTTTTTCCAGTCCACCACCAAAAAATCATAACCGTTGTTACGCAATTGAGCCACCTGGTTATCATTGATCATTCCAGCAAAAATGCGCTCCACCGTTCTGTTTTCTGATGGTATAAAATCCATTACATCGAAGCCTGATAAATAGATAACAGTACGGCCCTTCTTAGTATTTGGTATAGCGTTGCAGGAAGGATACAATCCGGCATGGATACCCGGGTAGTCAAACACTTCTGCGGGCGGCAGCGTAACAGTAGTGGTAGGGTTTCTGATGCGACTGGTTGAAGTATTGCCTCCATCTTCGGCATCTGCCCACCTTATTTTAATAATTTGATCATTGGCAGTTGTATAGGTTACTGCATGATGTGTCACTATAGTGTGGTCAAAACTTACCCATCCATTTCCATCGCCAAAATCAACTTTTAATTGAAGATTGTTTGCAGAAGGATCATTAAAACTGTCGAACAAAATAAATTGTGGGTCAATTCTAAAAACCGGGTTGGCAAAATGAGTGCTGTTCACAAGTGGGGCGGCAATATGTATACTTCCTTCATTGTAGGGAAATCCTGGTCTCGGATATTTATCAGTAAGCGTCGTATTAACAGTATCAAAAATGAAATAATCACCCGTGCTCATGGCCTCGGGTTTTAGTAGGTAATGCGAGAAAGTTAATATGCCAATGGGAATAGTGTCGTTAGTAAAACTCATTCCTTTTTCAAACAAACTGTCTGGATATGGCCACAAAGTAGTATCGTAGGCGCTATGATAAATTTCTTCATACACCCGCTGAAATACATCGGTGTTATTAGTATCGGGGCAGTTAAGCTGGTAAAAGGAGCTATCGCTCACTTTAACCGACATTTCGTACAAAAATTTTTTAGGATTGGATGGTAAGTCGAGTCCACCGAACAATTGCCGAAGCTGAAGATTGATGGTATCAATTGCTTCGTTTTGGGCTTTGAGCTTTGAATTAACGCAAAGCATAATGAAGCAAATTAAGGAGATTCTTAGAATTTGCCCCCCCCCGAAAAGTGGCAGGTAGTTTTGTAATCATAGCAGCGTTTTGAAAGGTTAGGTAAGATTGGTACCATTTAAAAGTAACCTAAACTTTGGAAAATGTTGCAAGTGTGGAAAACTAAGCGCAGTGACAGTCTAATACCACATAACCTGGCAAGACATTGTACAACCTAATATGGAGAAACTGCCATCAAAGCAAAAGGCCGAAGATTTCTCCCCGGCCTTTAAAGCTATTTTAAAAGAAATTAAGCGATTTCAATCCACGACAGATCGGGATTTCGATAGCTTAGGCTATCTCAACTTCAGCACCTGCTTCAGTCAATTTAGTTTTAGATGTTCAGTAGTTCATTAATTATTTTCACCCCTGGAACTATCAGTGCTCTTCGTGAAATACATGAGAAAGATAAATACCAGACATACTACAAAATAAATAACAATGAGGTAAAAATTTTCCATTACTTTTTTGGGGGAAAGTAAAAAAATAATCATTGTCAGCACATAAAACCATAGGCCATATCTGGCGACTTTTTTATTCATAAAAAAATGTTTTGCAAAGACTCACTCCAATATACAAGTATTCATTAACGCAAAAGACCGAAGAGTTGTCTCCGGCCTTTAAAGTTATTTCCCTATTAATTGAGTTAACCGAATTCCAAAATATATCTGCCGACCTAGATAATCACTACTATTATCATTGCGTTGAAAGGTTAGCCCATACTTTCCTTCGATTCCAAATTCAGTTCTATCTGATAGCGGTATGTCCATCTGCAGAATTGCATTAAATGAAATTTTTTTACCTCGATCAAAGCTTCTTTTTTCTTTCGTTAAAACAGTTTCTTTACCATCCTTGATGTTAATTGTAGCCTTTTCTTCACTACCTTTTAGTAAGACATCCCCTCCCACTCCGGCTGAAATCAATAAATTATTTTTTGCAACTGCTTTTCGAACCTTCGCATTTAAAGAGAACAAGAATTGTTCAAATCTATATATGTTTTCTTCAAAAACCATTTCCAAAGTATCGATAGTTTTAACAAAATGACGCATTTGATGAGCATACCGAAACAATGAAACCTCTGCTATAGGACATAACCCCATTACTTCTTTAAACTTTACTCCGCCAGCCAAGCCGTAGCCTATGAAACCTTTATTATCATAAAAGTAGGGGATAAGGTTATCTTGCACCTTTCTTACACCACTGTATCCGCCACCTGCTGATAGGTAATAGTGCATTTGCTGACCGTAAATTTTCGATGTGATGATAGCCAAAACAATAGTGATAATGAACAATTTCATTTTACTCTTTTTTAAACTTGTAAGACAGCCCTATTGAGATTGCTAAATGATATTTTTTATCCAAGGATTGATATACCCGGCTAAAAGAATGGAGTACCGAAGTTCTAATTGCAAATTGAGAACCCAACTCATACTCGGCAAAAACTTCAGGAACAAATCCTACTTTTTTAATTGGATTTTGGGTAGAATCATCGTACCAAAATATTACGGGATATTCTGCAGCTTGATCAGTAATATAAACATTTGATTTAATCTGCCCATTTTTAAAAATTAAACCCTTCATTGCTATTCCAATAATCGCATACTTTGTCATCCGATGGCTTAGAGCGGCTGAAACATAGTAGTAGTTAAGTTTAATTATATCTTTAAACCGTACCACCCCAAAAGGAGGATAGTCATATTTCAAATGCTCATGCATAAAAACAAATTGTCCATCGGTCAATTGTGTGGTACCGAGCCGAGAATAACCCAGCCCTAATCCATACTCCATCTTTCGAGTTATGCATCTCCTAAATTCAATGCCAATAGTATATCCAACTTTAGGGGCTGTTGAAATGTAGTTATCCTGGCCAAAACTATTATCAGTTATCTTACTTACAATAGTTGACGATGTGATCCGAAAAGAACTTTGCTGCGCTTTAGAAATATTTATGCAGACCAAAATCAAGATAACGCCAATTAATATACTTCTCATGGCCAGAGCTTGACATTAGTTAACGAGTAGATTATTGGTTGTCCGCCAGAATACCCAACTGTAACATAATAATTTCCCTTAACAGGATTTATATCATTTTTCGAGGTATGAAAACCTGCCCCCATTTCTTTAACTTTAACCTTGAATTGCCTTCTGTGCTCTTCCGTCCTACTTTTAAGTCAATTTGTTTTGATGTACAGAAAAAATTCGAGAAAATCTCTGAATGCAAATTAATTCAAATTTTTAACAAGTGAGCCCCCTGAGTTATACACAAAAAAGGCCGAAGATTTCTCTCCGGCCTTTAAAGCTATTTTAAAAGAAATTAAGCGATTTCAACATCAGCACCTGCTTCTGTCAATTTAGCTTTCAAGTCTTCAGCTGTTGCTTTATCAACACCTTCTTTAACTGGTTTTGGTGCACCATCCACTAAATCTTTAGCTTCTTTCAAACCTAAGCCAGTTAAATCTTTAACGATTTTAACTACAGCCAGTTTGTTTGCACCGCCACTTTTCAATACTACATTGAAAGATGTTTTTTCTTCAGCTGCTGCTGCGCCACCGCCGCCATCGCCGCTTACTACAACTGCTGCTGCAGCTGGTTCAATTCCGTACTCTGATTTTAAGAATTCAGCTAATTCCTGAACTTCTTTTACTGTTAAACCTACAAGGTTTTCTGCTAATGCTTTTACGTCTGCCATTTTGTTTTTAATTTTTGCCCCCTTCACACCCAATGGTTGGATCCGGAGGACGGTTTAAAAAAATTATTATGTTGTTGTCCAATTGTAACAGGACAGTGTTTCAAAAAAATTACTCAGCTTTTGGAGCTTCCTCTGCGCTTCCGTCTGCAGCCGGAGCAGGTGCTTCTGGAGCAGCTGGCGCTTCAGCAGCCGGAGCTTCTGTTGCAGCAGCTTCAGCAGCTGGTGCTTCTTCAGTTGCAGCGGCACCGGTTGCAGCTTCTTTATTTTGCAAAGCACCCAATACACGTTGAATGGGAGATTGCAATAAGCCGATGATCTCACCGATCAATTCATTCTTAGTTTTGATCTGAGTAAGCGCTTTCAATTGATTGTCGCCTACAAATACATCACCATTGATGAATGCTGCTTTTAATACTGGTCTTTCAGCATTATTGTCTTTACGGAAACCACTCAAAATAACAGCTGGATCTTTTGGATTTTCGCTGAACATCAAAGCAGTTACTTTGTGTAAAGAATCGTACACACCTGCATACTTTTCAGCATCGATGCTTTCCAATGCTTTTTTGATCAAAGTGTTTTTAGCCACTTTCATTTCTACCTGTTTGCTGAAGCAATGCCTGCGCAAACTGCTTACCTGCTCTACAGTTAAGCTTTCAGTATCTGTGATATAGAAATTGTTGTACTGGGCAAACTTGCCTTTCAGCACCTCAATCACATCATTTTTCTCTTGTTTTGTCATAACAAATATTTTGTAAAATTTAATTATCCTTCGAGAAGCTCAGGATGACATTAAATTTAGTTTTGAACAGATTTAGTGTCGATCATAATACCAGGGCTCATTGTGCTCGCCATGCTCAATCCTCTCAGGTAAGTACCTTTAGAAGTAGCTGGTTTTAATTTTACAAGCGCATTGATCAGTTCCTGGCAGTTTTCTGCGATTTTTTCAGGAGCAAAACTTACACGGCCGATAGAAGCGTGAATGATACCCACTTTATCAACTTTAAATGCAATTTTACCACCTTTCAAATCCTTCACAGCACCAGCTACATCATTGGTAACTGTACCTGTTTTAGGATTTGGCATCAGGTTACGTGGACCTAACACTTTACCCAGTTTACCTAGTTTAGGCATCACTGATGGAGTGGCTACAATCACATCGATATCTGTCCAACCACTTTCAATTTTTTGTATGAACTCATCCAGGCCAACGAAATCGGCACCGGCTGCAGTTGCTTCCGCTTCTTTATCAGGCGTGCAAAGCACCAGTACCTTTTTAGTTTTACCTGTACCATGTGGAAGAGAAACTGTACCACGAATCGCCTGGTCAGCTTTCTTAGGATCAACGCCCAAACGAACGTGGATATCCACAGAGCTATCAAATTTTGTGGTGTTAATTTCTTTTACTAATGCTGAAGCCTCCTTTAAAGTATAAGCTTTGTTGGCATCAACCTTAGTATTTGCTACTTTTCTTTTTTTAGTAATCATTGTTTGAAAAATATTAAAGGTTGATGATTAGTTTTTTTCCCATGGAGCTTGTCCTTCAACGGTAAGACCCATGCTGCGTGCAGTACCGGCAACCATGCTCATTGCGCTTTCCAAAGTGAAAGCATTCAGATCAGCCATTTTATCTTTAGCGATCTCTTCTACCTGGGCCCAGGTTACTTTACCCACTTTTGCACGGTTTGGTTCTTTACTACCTTTTTGAATTTTGGCAGCTTCCATTAACTGTACAGGAGCCGGAGCGGTTTTAATAATAAAGTCGAATGATTTGTCAGCATACACAGTGATCAACACTGGTAATACTTTTCCGGGTTTATCCTGGGTTCTTGCATTGAACTGCTTACAGAACTCCATGATGTTGATACCCTTAGAACCCAATGCAGGCCCGATTGGCGGTGCTGGGTTGGCTTGTCCTCCTTTGCATTGGAGTTTCACATAGCCGGTGATTTCTTTTGCCATTTTTTAAATGTTTTTGGTGTTAACGTTCAGGCATTTTACCCGAACTCCCAGTAATCCGATTTCTCGGAAAATTCCTAAAAGAACTATTTGGGGCGGCAAAGGTAAGGGAAATGCAGTAGAATCAACGGGTTTTCAGGAATTATTTTCTCAATTCTGTGCGATTTATCGTTTTAGATAATCGGCAAAACTGGCTTGTTGCATGGACTGACCGGCTATTCTGAGGTGATTTGTGTCATTCCCCGAAAATTCAATGGCCCTTTTCCCCACATTATCAAACAAATAACTTCCGTTAGCGTCTACGAATCCAAAACCGTTATTAAAACTGAAATAGCCCCAGTTTTTCCGATTGCTGTCCAAAAGGTTACTGCTCCATTTGAATTCCGTATCAGAAATACCCGCCATGCCGAGTAAAGTTGATGCAAGATCAGTCTGGGAGCCAACATGGCTTTTCCGCATTGGCTCTATACTACCTCCCAAAAGCAGGATGGGAATATGAAAATTGCGGCTCTTTTCTTTAGAGGATGGTAGAGGATGCCCATGATCCGCAACGATGGCCAACACCGTATTATTCCACCAGGGCTGTTGTTTGCAATATTGCACAAAGGCATACACCGATTTGTCAGCATAATGTAGTGAGTTCAAAAACTGCGATTCCACTTGTTTGCCAGTGATAACGGGGAGGTCCGGCGTTTCAAATGGTTCATGGCTGCTAAGTGTAAGCCAGGTATAGAAAAAAGGTTGGCTTACAGCCGCAA